>JAUXJP010000231.1 GCA_030624695.1 Candidatus Dadabacteria bacterium
AAACAGGAGTGAATATAAAAGACCCTAAATTTTGGCAGGGTGGATGTAATTTATTAAAGAAAATGGTAGATGAGACCGTAGAATTATCAAAGAATGTTAAAATATAATTTTCAGGAGCTTTCTGATGTTATCAAAAACAATATTTATCACATATTTTACACTATTATTTACTACTGCTTTAACATTCTCTCAAGATAAATGTACTTCTGAAATTGATGGTTATGGTAGAACTCAGACTATAACGGCCAATTTGCTTAATTATCTTAGCAATCCTGGAAAAATAAAGGAAGTCACAGATTATTATGGTGAACAAACCCAGATTGCAAATGCTTATATTTAAGAAAAACCGAACAGGATGAGGGAATTCAGTTTAGAAAGTTTTGGTTTTAAAACTAAAGAAACGTACTCAGAAAATGAATTGATTGCTCTAATATTCTAAAAGGGAGTTTAGGCAACTTTTTTATTTTCAAATTCTTTCACAATTCTGCTTATGGTTGAATAGTGAAGTGAAAAGTAATCTGCTATTTGCTGGAGTGTATAATCACCCGAAAGGTATGCATTAGCAATAGCTTTTTCCTTTGAATCAGATGAATTAACAAATTCGGAAATGGGTTTTGCCCTTTGAATCTTTGGGATCTCTCTCAAATCTTTATCTTTGCTTATATACTTTTGAAGTTCCGAAATAAAATCCTCGTCACCAAGAAATATCTGTTTCTTAATACTCTTTAAAATAACATCATCAGGCGGATTATTTGCTGAAAAGTCATTTTCCAGATCGCTGTAAAGATCCTTTAAATATTTATTATTTACCCAGGCCGGGCAATCCTCTCTATCAAATAAGTATTTACAGCTGCTCCATTTAAATTGCTGCGGAAGTTTTACAAAACCGGAATGAACAGGCAAAAACAAAATATATCTGACAAGATCGGCAAGATATTTCTCCTTTTGTACATGTACAGATTTAAAACGGCCCTGAAACAGATGGCCACCGCTACTGTGCCTGCGGTTAAAACTCTGGGTATACATACCGTTTAACTGCCTCATGCCTTTTGAAAGATTCGGCTCTTTTGTTTCAACCACTATCATATACCTGTTACCCATCAGGCAGAATGCATAACATATCCAGCCAAAACGGTCACATACACGGTCAAATATTTCTATCCAGGAATTTCCATCTTCAGAGTCAAGAAATACATTCCGGCTTGCATTTCCAATACATGTTATGAAATATACTGCTCCCGGGTACTCAATTCTTAGTGGCCTGGCCATAAAGAATATACTAACCGGGTTTACGCCAATTGCAAGACTTGACCCCATTGTAGTACATTACTAAATATTTGGGTTATTTTTAATATCAATATTATAAGGAATGGAGGAATCGATAAGAAATTCAATGTCTTCCGACAGGTCTTTGGTTAAAATATTTTCAAACTTTATCAGATTTTTTACAAATGCCACCGCCCTTACACCGCTGCCTTCTTCAAATAAATCAATCAATTCTTCACATAAATTATCAATATCAATGGACAACTGCTCATGATTTACTTCATGCATATGGTTATAGCTTATTTTTAATGCACCGCTTTTAATAAAATACTTATATGCAAGGTAAGCCGATCCACCGTCCGCATAATGAAGAAGGTGGCCCCTTCTCATATATCTCAAAAGTTCCGAAATAAATACAAGGTATACATTTCTTAAATCAAAATCCCCAAGCAGATCTTTTAACCTGTTCTTAAAAATATAAAGGGAGATAATATCAGATTTAAGTTCATTAAGAAGGTAGTAGACCCTCCTGTTATCCTCCTTGCTTTTGCTCATTTTGTCCTTCAAATTTGTACCTAACACGTCACGGCCAAAAAAATGTCCCAAATCGTGACCCCTCAGCCAGTAAACCAGTATTTTATTAATATCTTCCCGGGGAAGTTTATCATTCTCATAATAATCATAAATAAACCTTCTTCCGAGCTCCTCGGATACGAGTTCATATCTTTTAAAGTAAATATTTGTAAATAATACAACCTTGGAGGGTATGTGAAGCTCTCTCGATTTTGTACCAGTATAAAACAGCGAGATTGGTTTATATACTAAGTTAAAGTCCCCTGCAAACCTTAATACATCAATGCAGTAAATATCCGATCTGTTTTCTTCAAAGATTTCCTTCTTATTGTCCGGAACATATGGAAATTTTTTATAAACATCTTTAGCTATTTTGTCGTATTCTTTGAGAATAGCATTCGCTTCCGAATTAACCAGTCCAAAAGTTGCGACGTATCTCTTTTGATAACTTTTCTGGGCAGAATAGATCTTTCCGAGAATGAGTACCGAATCAGGTGATTTATAGTTTATGGAATCAAGGTCATAAATACCGCCGCTCATATCGTCGAGCTTTCCCTTTATACGCTTTTTATCTTCATCACTTAGCTCAGAGATACCTTCCCTTAGGCTTTCTATAATCTTTTCGTAATACTCATTTTCTACATTGAGAATAAGCGGGTCCTGCCCTCCCCTTTGGGTAAGCTGGTCAATATAGTTCAGCACCTGGGATACGGAGGCAAGAACCTTTTGATTAAATACGTTTATATCGTAATTAAATTCAACTTCTGTAGTCAGCTTATTATCAAACATATGAATAAATTATATTAATTTGGATGAAATAAATCTAACTACTTTATTTTTGTAAACAATCAGAAATTTTAATTTTTTTGCTATTATACAAGATGATTTATTCTATAACTCGATATATAATAAATAAATTTTATTGATTAAGGGCAATATTTTATTGTATAATTATTTTAATAATTATTCGGTTGGGGAACTTTAAATA
>JAUXJP010000050.1 GCA_030624695.1 Candidatus Dadabacteria bacterium
AAGGGGCAACTGGAAACATAATAAAATAAGTGTTGTATAAGTTATCTTTTTCATAATAATTTAGTAGATTATATTAATAATATTGATTCAGAAAAACTAGAATATTACAACTAGATTTTTTCTGATAAAGTATTACAATTTAGAACTTTAAAAAAACCAGGCACATATGACTCAATTATTTTTAAACCTCATTAAAAGATATCTGGAAAGTTTCAGTACTTCCATTCCTGAAATTACAAAGAACTGGTTTATTCTCACGAAAGTCCTTTTTTATGTTGGTGCCGTATTTGTATATATGTTAACTTTTATTGTATTAGTGTGTGTAATTTTAATTATTCTGATTATCGCTTTCCCGGTATCTATTATATATAAATACATGTATTAATTTTACCCTATGTTTTCCGAATAGAAATCCTTACCTGATTAATTTATGAAGAAAAATCCTGATAAAATAGACAAAAAACGCTTACCGAAGCATGTGGTAATCATAATGGACGGCAACGGTAGATGGGCCGAGCGTAAAAACCTGAGTAGAATCACCGGGCACAGAGAAGGAATAAAGTCCGTAAGCTCCATAGTAGAGGCCGGAAGGGAGGTTGGACTAAAATATATAACCCTCTTTGCTTTTTCAGCCCAGAACTGGAACAGGCCCAAAAAAGAAGTGATAGCTCTAATGGAGCTGCTTAAACAGTACTTGATAGAAGAAGGGGAAAGGCTGGTAGAGCAGGACATAAAACTCAATGCTATTGGAAGACTTTATCAACTCCCGGATGATGTCCTTGAAACATTAGAGTCTATTATTAATAAAACAAAAGACTGTAAAACCATGACACTAACCCTCGCACTTAGTTATGGAGGCAGGGAAGAGATTGTGGATACGTTGAAGACATTAATTAAGAAGGGAATAGACCCTGATAATATTAATGAAGAAACCATAAGCAGAAATCTTTATACCGCAGACATTCCAGACCCTGATCTTCTTATCAGGACCAGTGGTGAAATGAGGATTTCTAACTTTCTATTATGGCAACTTGCATATACAGAGATTTACGTAACCAAGACCCTCTGGCCCAACTTCAGGAAAAGGCACTTAATAAAGGCGATTCAGAATTATCAAAACAGGGAAAGGCGCTATGGTCTTACCGGAAAACAAATTAAGAAAAGAGATTAATTTTGAAAAAAGTATCAATTCTAGGATCAACAGGCTCTATAGGCACACAGACTCTTGAAGTCATCTCCCAGTTTCCGGGAAAATTTGAAGTCACTGCACTTGGAGCAGGCAGCAATATTGAGCTACTGAAAAATCAGATTGAGAAGTTTCAACCGAAAATTGCTGTTGTTAAGAATGAAGAATATGCAGATAAACTCCTGAGAAATCTAAGTAGCAGGCAGACAGAAATTATATACGGGGAAGATGGCTATAATAAGATTGCTACACTTACAGAGGCTGACATCGTTATTTCCTCGATGGTTGGTTCGTCGGGGCTAAAACCCACATACGCTGCAATAGAGGCTGGCAAAACAGTTGGCCTTGCCAACAAGGAATCGTTGGTGGTGGCCGGGCAGGTCCTTACCGAGGCTGCAAAAAAGAGCGGATCTCAGATACTTCCGATTGACAGTGAACACAGCGCAATATTCCAGGCACTAAACGGTTCGCCTAAAAGTGAAGTCAAAAAGCTGATAATAACCGCCTCCGGCGGACCCTTTAGAAACACCCCGGCTGATGAACTAACTAATGTGACTGTAGAAAGTGCACTTAACCACCCAACCTGGAAAATGGGTAATAAAATTACTATAGATTCCTCCACTCTTATAAATAAAGGGTTCGAGGTTATAGAAGCCAGGTGGCTTTTTGATATTAACGTTGAATCTATTTCAGTATGGATTCATCCTCAAAGTATTGTACACTCTATGGTTGAGTTTATAGACGGCTCCATCATTTCGCAGCTTAGTATCCCGGATATGAAGATACCTATTGCGTATGCTCTGTCATATCCCGACAGGCTGCCGTTAAGCAAATCGGAAGCAAAACCCGTTGACTACTCTCTTCTTTCCTTTGAAGAAGTGGACTTCAATAAATTCAGGGGTCTTGGACTTGCCTTCTATGCAATAAAAGAAGGCGGGACTATGCCGGCAGTACTTAACGCTGCCAATGAAATAGCCGTTAATGAGTTTTTAAATAAAAAAATAAATTATACAGACATAGTTAGTATTATCGAAAAAGTAATGGAACTTCATAAAAGAGAAGATATATTTTCCATTGAAGACAGCCTGGTTGCCGATAGATGGGCAAGATCAGTAGCAAAATCAATTATAAATTAGGAGAAATTAATGACTGCCCTTATAGCATTTTTATTTGTAATAGGAATTCTAGTATTCATCCATGAGATGGGCCATTTTCTTGTCGCAAAATGGCGCGGGGTGAGAGTAGAAAGATTTTCACTTGGTTTTGGGAAAAAACTTATAGGATTTACCAGGGGCGAGACCGAATATATCATATGCCTTCTTCCACTAGGTGGATATGTGAAGATGTACGGCGAAGGTTCGGAAGAAAATGTAATCGTAGATAATGTAAAAAAAGGATCAAATGCTGAGAAAAAAGGCTTTTTATCAGGCGACAGGATTACGAGTATTGAGGGAATTGACTTAAAAGCAGTTTCTTCATGGAAGCAGGTCCTATTTAAATTTAACACCGAACCACAAAAAGAGATGTCCTTGGACATTGAAAGAGACGGCGAAAAAACCGTAATTCTTGCAAACTCAGACGGCATAGAAGGAATCGAGGGTTACACCGAAGAAGAATATCCAAGAGGCTTTTCGAATAAAAGCATATTTTCAAGGTTCCTGATTGTAATAGCAGGACCCATGATGAACTTTCTTCTCCCCTTCATCTTTCTTCCACTGGTATTTTTTATAGGAATAAGTGTCCCTGCTTACCTCGAGAAATCCCCCGTAGTTGGATACATAAGCCCCGGATCACCTGCATACGAATCCGGATTTAAAATAAATGACAAAATTATTTCCATAAACGGCAAAAAGACTACAACCTGGCGTGATGCCAATATTGGTTTTCAGTCAAACCCCGATTCAACAGTAAATGTTGAAGTAGAAAGAGGCGGTTTTGTAAAAGACCTGAGCTTAAAGACCATTGCATCCAAGGAAGGAATAGTGAATGTGGGACTTGCCGAACCGATTGAAGCAAAAGTAGGTGAAGTTATACCGGGTTCACCAGCCCAGAAGATAGGACTACAGAGAGGCGACAAGGTGGTTGAAATAAACAACCAGAAAATTGCCGACTGGGAAAATATGGCAGAAATAATAAGACAGAATGCAAATAAGGAAATAAACCTTGAAATTGAAAGAGACGGAAAACTTCTTGATTTTACCACAACACCTGAAATAAATCCCCAATCAAACCAGGGGGCTATAGGTATAACACTCTACCGGGAAGAGATAACTAAGAAATACGGCATTATAGAATCAATTACTAAAGGTGTTGCTGAAGCGGCAAAAATGGTTATTGAGGTTACCGTGATATTTTTTGGTTTTCTCTTTAAACTAGTTACGGGGAAAATAGCGTTAAGCACCGCAGGCAAGAGTATTGCTGGGCCTTTATTCATTGCCAAGATATCAGGGGCAGCAGCTGAAAGCGGTATTGCCCAACTTCTGCAGTTTACTTCATTCATAAGTATAAATCTCGCCATTATTAACCTGCTCCCAATCCCCATGCTTGACGGCGGCCATATACTTTTTCTCCTTATTGAAAAAATCAAGGGTAAGAGCCTTAGTAACAAAACCCTTGAGATAACACAGCGCGTAGGGTTTTCCGTACTAATATTTATAATGTTCTTAGCAGTTTACAATGATGTTTCAAGGTTGAGTGGAGATATTATGAGCCCTATTGTGAAACTGATTAATATGTTTAAATAAGCTGGTCACGGAATGAGTTTATTAAGACTTGGCAAAGATAACTGGGCACGCACTTCCCCGACTAAAGAGGGGATAATCTTTATTCTTTTGTCTTTTATTGTAGGTTTCTCTGCGATAAATACGAATAACAACCTGCTTTATCTGATATTTGGTGTAATGATAAGCCTTGTAGTAGTATCGGGCATAACATCTATGATAAACCTATCAAGGATTGATATAAACCTTGTAAACATTCCTGACATCTATGCCTTAACACCATCAAGCCTTATTTTCAGGTTAAAAAATGACAAGCTCCTTATTCCATCGTTTTCCCTGACGCTTCAGTTGGAAGATGCAAGGTCATATCTAATATTTTTACCGTCTCACTCGGAGAGGGACATCAGGATAAAATGTTTCTTTAAAAAAAGGGGTTGGAACTATCTTCCCAAAATAAGCCTCGTAACAAAGTTCCCTTTTGGTTTTTTCAAAAAGTGGATCAAGATAGACCTCGGACAGTCCAGGGTGCTTGTATATCCCAAGATAAATGAGATTGAAATCAATAGTGGCAACAATACCGACCACTATACAGGCGACACTCTTCTCAGGAAAACAGGACAGAGTGAAGAACTTAAATCCATCAGGGATTATAACCCCGGGGACACAAAAAAAAGTATAGACTGGAAAAGTACCGCGAAAGTAAACCGAATGATGGTAAAGGAATATTCAGCTATAGATACCAGGAATGCCAGGATAGTATTTGACCCTGACACTGAAATTTCTAGGAACCTCGAGCACTATATAAGCGAAAAAGCATCCCTTCTTGTTGAATATATAAAGAAAGGTTTTTCGGTAGATTTCATTATCGGGAAAAAAGAATACAAAGCAGTATATAACTCCGGTCAGACCCGTAGGATACTGAGTATGCTGGCCCTATACAAAAGGTAATATTAAATACTATGGATAAAGAACAGATACTGAAAGTTAACGAACTTTTTTATAAAGCTCTCGGTACCCGTGACCTGGAGCTCATGAAAACTTTATGGATATTGGATGAGAGGGCCGGATGTGTACACCCCGGGTGGACAATACTTAGAAGCTGGGAAAATATATACCAGAGCTGGGCAAACATCTTCGATCCCGAAGACCAGGTTGATATAAACCTCACCAAGATAAATATTAATATAAATAATAACCGTGCATGGCTTACATGTGTACAGGAGATGGTATATTTAAAAAGGGATCTTTCAATGTTTAACCTTTCCCAGTCTACAAATATATTTGAAAAAATCGGCGACAAATGGCTGATGGTCCTTCACCATGCGTCACCAATTCCAGTAAATAACTATAAGGTTGTAGACAATAGCTTACAGTAACTTTATTCCTTTAACTTTGATTTTATTGAAACCTCTGAGTTAAGTGTCCTGTGAACAGGGCACCTATCAGAAATTTCGAACAGCCTTTTTTCCTGCTCCGGTGTTAAATTACCAGTAAGTTCAATTTCCTTTTCAATCCTGTCTATCCTGCCAGTCTCTGTCTCACATTCCAGGCAGTCTTCGGCATGAATCTTCTCATGGCTTAGCCTTGTAATGACTTTTTCAAGTGGGATATTTTTTCTGTCTGCATACATTTTGAGTGTCATATTTGTACAGCTACCAAGAGATGCAAGCAGCAGTTCATAAGGGGAAGGCCCATTATCAGTACCTCCTGCCGAAACAGGTTCATCAGCATAAAAGTAATGGCCACCGGCATTAATGGTTGAGAAGAAGCCCGACATGTCTGTTGCCACTGCAACTTGATTACCATTTAACCTTACAAAATTATTGGATTTTTGTGTATCATCTTTTGTAATATATTTTCTAATCCAGGAAGCTATCAGATGTCCCGCATTAGAAGAGTCCAAGGGGTCAGAAAGCAGATGGTCGGCCTTATCCAGCGAGACAAAACTCTTCGGATGTTTTGCGGCCAGAAATATTTCAGTTGCGTTATCTATTCCTACAATCCCGTCATACGGGGAATGTAGGATTAACAGCGGCTTATTTAATTGTTTAATTTTGTCACTCAGCACCTGTTTGTCCAGGTCATCGAGAAACTGTTTTTTTATATTAAAGGCCCTGCCGGCAATGTTGACACTGGCAATCCCTGTTTTTTCTATTTCCTCTAAATTACTGATATGACGCAGTATATGGTCAGGACTGCTCGGGGCTGCGATAGTTACAACGGCTCTGCATGATTCAATTTCCCCGGCTGCAGCAAGCACCGCGGCACCACCTAGGGAATGGCCTATTAGAACAGAAGGGGCTTCAAAGTTTTCATTCATATAAGCAGCCGCATCAGCTAAGTCTTGAATATTAGAACTAAAATTGGTATCGGAGAATTCACCTTCACTCTCCCCGAGACCGGTAAAATCAAACCTTAAAACACCTATACCATTTTTTACCAGCGAATCGGATATGTGTTCGAGGGCCTTTATATTCTTTGAACATGTAAAACAGTGGGCAAAAAGTATAAAAGCTGTTGGCTTTTTGTCAGGAAGTTGTACAATCCCGGTTAGTTCATAATTCCTTCTGTTCTTAAATTTGATTCTTTCTTGTATCATTTAATTCATTATATCCAAACTTAAATAGAAAAAAATGTTAAAACTTCTGAATAGCAGAATAATATTTCTGGACTTATTAAGGGCATTTGCAGTCATCGCAATGATCCAGGGCCATACTGTAGACATACTGCTCAGACAATCCTACAGGGGTAAAGATTCGTTTATATACTATCTCTGGAACTTTAACAGGGGCCTTACCGCACCGATTTTTTTATTTACAGCGGACTGTGTATTCACATTTATTTTTAGAAATAAGAAACTGCCTTTTACCGAAAACCCACGTGTCAAAAAGGGTCTAATACGCGGAACAGAGTTTCAGTTTTACTGAATCTGTACTATCTGCTTTAGGATTAATCTGCCTGATGGTACTGCTGGCGTATATCGCAAACTATCTTGAAGAGTGGAAAAGGGGGATTAAAGTATAAGCACTTTATTTAGAATA
>JAUXJP010000197.1 GCA_030624695.1 Candidatus Dadabacteria bacterium
ACCTATAATTAAAGTCTGCGGTATTCAAAATGCAAATGAAGCCCTGGGAGCAATAGAAGCCGGGGCCAACACTATTGGTTTGCTTCTCGGTGTACCTGAATATGTTGAAGATAAAATTACACCTGAAATAGCCAAACAGATTGTAGTTTCAGTTCCGGAAGGTGTAAGGACAGTTATTGTAACGCATCTCCTGAAAGTTAATGAAATAGTAGAGATTGCTGAATATACGGGAGTAAGTGCAATTCAGGTTCATAATGATTTGAGTACAAGTGATATGGAACAACTGCGAATAAAAGTCCCTGAGTTAGAAATTATTAAAGCAATACATGTAATGGATAATACTGCAATTGAACGGGCAAAGATGTATGAACCCTATTCTGATATGATTCTTCTCGATACAAAAGTAAAAGACAGAATTGGCGGTACAGGCCAGACACATGACTGGAATATTAGTAAAGAAATAGTGAATGAATTGAATATTCCTGTAATTCTTGCAGGAGGACTAAATCCTCAAAACGTTAATGAGGCTATATCGACGGTAAAACCTGCCGGTATAGATGCAAACTCAGGACTTGAAAATGAGGAAGGTTTAAAGGATTTTGAAAAGATCAGGCTGTTTGCACGCGAAGCGGGATTACTATCTTAATTGCCCATTCATATTGATTACACCCTTATAAATATATACAGTCTAAATAAAAATATGATTATTAAATATTATTAACCCGCCCCTTTCATTTTCCCTTTAGGATCGAGGTAAAACCAGGCAACAATTGTAACAAATGCTACAAAAAACCCGATTGTTAGAAACACAAATTTAAAATTATGGAATTCCAATAGAACTGCACTCAGTACCGCAAGGCCTACTGCGGCGCCCAGAATCTGTGATGTAAGGACGATCCCGCTTGCCTGGCCCTGTTTTTCTCCCGGCACGGAATTCATTACAGCAATCAGGGCCGGTGCAAATATAAACGGCATTGTTGCACCCCAGGTAAAAAGAGTTGGAATTAATAGCAGGTAATTTTCTGTGCCAACCGTAAAGCCCATCAGTATAAGGGATATACTTCCCAAAAGCAGGCCAAAAAGACACGGTCCCCTGGGGCCGAACCTGTCTGTGGCCTTTCCCGCAATTACCGCCATTATTGCTACCGGGACCATTGCCGGCATTAGTGCGAGTCCTGCCTTTAAGGGATCCATTTTTAGGGCTTGCTGAAAGTAAAGTGCCCCAAAAACAATAACTGCTGTTTTAGTAAACTGGCCCGTATATATTAGAAGGTTTGCACTGCTGAAAGTCCCGTTTGTAAAAAGGTCCAGCTCAATTAGTGGTTGTTTTATTTTTAATTCTGCAATGATAAAAAGAGTTAATAACAATGCCGCTGCAATAAAAAGGGCAATAATAATATCAGATTTCCATCCCCATTCAGCTCCCTGCATAATGGCAAGTACAAGTGTACCGATACCCGGTACAAGCAGTATTAAGCCAAGTATGTCTATTCTTGGCCTTTCTGCTTCAAAAACAGGTTCTTTCCAGGATGACAGGAACATTGCAAGAATAGCTATAGATACTGGAACATTTATCCAGAAGATCCATCGCCATGAGAAAGTATCAGTAAAATAGCCTCCGATAAGAGGGCCAATACCGAGCATAATTGAACCTACAGCTCCGTATATCCCCATTGCAAAACCTCTTTGTTCAGGAGGGAAAATCAGTGCAGTAATAGCCATTGAAGCAGGAAATATAATTGCCCCTCCTATTCCCTGTACGGCCCTTGTTGCTAGAAGGACCAAAGTGCTTTCGGCAAATCCCGCTGCAAGTGACGATAAACCAAATATCAGGACCCCGGCCACAAACAGCACCCTGTAACCAATTATATCGCCGAGCTTTCCTCCCACAGCTATAAATCCGGCAATAACCAGAAGATAAGAATTTATTACCCAGTGGGATTCCACAAGAGACATTGAAAGGTCTTTCTGAATTGTAGGAAGTGCGGTTGCAACAACTGTTTCATCCAGCATTATGGAGCCGAACGCCATACTTACCGCTATAAAAACAAACCACTTCCCGTATTTATTAATCATTAAGTTAGAGTATAAATGCTATTTGTTAAAAGAAAGAAAAAAAACGGGCCTGAATTTAGGCCCGTTATAAATAAGCTAATTGTTATTAATATAATCTTTCGCGTGTGCTATACGTTCGTTTTCTTTATCAGCCCTGGCAGTAACATCTACTAATTCGGAGTAGTATTTTACAGCTTTTTCAGAGTCACCTGCTTTTTCAGCGGAGTATCCGGCACTGTATAAACTGTAAAAACGTTTTGGGGATATTTTAATGCTGGCTTCATAAGCAGTGAGTGCATCACCTGGTTTGTCTGACATTAAAAGCATATCACCAAGCATATCACGTGCCGGCATTACAGATCCGGGTGTAACGGGATGTTTATCAACAGAGTCTTCAAGATCGGCGGCGGCCTGCATCATCTGGAGTCCTGCGGCTTTGTCTCCTCCTGAATAGACAATCCATGCATCAACAGTTTGTCTCTGGGCATCAACAATAATTGCCCAGTATGACTGTCCATTATTAACTGTTGCTGTGTATAACTGGTCGAGCATAGCCTTATCCTTCATTGCAGACTCTGTATCTCCGCTTCTTGCAGCACCGAGGCCCCTTACGTAGTAAGTTATGGCTTCATACTGTGGGTACTTGTTCCATGGGAATTCACTATGTGTTCTAACCTGCATTGTGGCTGCTTCTTCCCACTTCTTCTGTTCTACAATAGAACGTGACTGGGCACCTGCAATTCCGTAAGCGGAACCAAAACTGTCCTGATACTTATTAATACCGTTTACTTTTTCAAGAAGATTCTCGGCCTTATGGTATTGACCCTGCTGTATATAAGCATAAATTAGGTAATCTACGGCATGTAGATAATGAAGAGACATTACATCATTTGATTGTTCTTCGGCTGCTTTAGCGGAACGAATATTCCAGTTTATTGTTTCAGGCCACATACCAAGTCTTACAAAAATATGACTCGGCATATGTAGTGCGTGAGGTACATTAGGGGCAATTTTAGCGTAACCATTCGCAACTTTTACACCTCTTTCCGCAAGGGCTGGATTGTCATATGCATGAATTGTATAGTGAAACAGGCCTGGGTGCCTGCGGTTTTTCTTCTGGAGATTTTCAAGCA
>JAUXJP010000007.1 GCA_030624695.1 Candidatus Dadabacteria bacterium
GAGAAATATTAACTTAAAAATAATATTAGTATGAGGCTATAAAATCAAGGCTATTTGAAATATAATGGAAAATTAGGCTAGTTAAAGTTGTTTATGAATGGTAAATCACAAACAATTGCATTCAAATACGAGTTTTCTCCGGATTTTATTAAAACGGCCTGGCCTTCTTCCTTAAATTCCCGCCTTATATAACACAATGCTATATTTTTACCCAGAGTTTTGGAGAAAGTTGTTGAGGTAATTCTACCAATCTCTTTATCCCCGTTGAATATTTTGCTGCCAACAGAGTATACCGTATTATCCGTTGTCTCCAAACCTGTCAGGTGCCAGTTTACCCGGCCTCTCCATTTTATTCTGGCTATTACTTCCTGGCCAAGATAACAACCCTTTTCGAAATCAAGAGCATCCCAAAGACCGGCTTCAATAGGTATAGTGCTGTCATCCATATCGATTCCAAAAAGAGGAATGCCTGCTTCAATCCTCATTGTATTTAAAGCATTTATACCAAATGGTTTTAGGCCGGCAACTTCGCCTTTAGAAAGCAGGTCCCGGAAAAGTTCACCAGCTTCTCCAGATTCTGTGATCAGGTCAAACCCTGTCTCACCGGTGCGGTTTATTTTTATCAGAAATATTTCTGCATTATTTATATGGATTATTTTATAATCATATTCACTAAACTCTGAAGCAGAAAGTTGAAATTCAGATTCTACAAAATCTGTAGACTTGGGGCCGCAAATATGAAAGTGAAGATAGTCGTTAGTAGAATCTTTAATGTCCGCCTTGTATGAAAGCTTAAATTTGTTCAGATGTTCAGCAAGGACAGTTTGTAAACCGGGCTCGGTATCAAATAACATAAAATCCGGAAATTTAAATGCCCTCATATCAGCAAGCATCCTGCCCTTTACAGTGAGTGCTAATGCATGGTTTCCTTTGCCAACTTCGAGTTTAACCATATCATTTGTAAGCATGCCCTGAAGAAGTTTTAGATGGTCTTTACCAGAGATTGTTAACATGCCCCTTCCAGATAGGTCCACAATTCCTGAACTGTTCCTTACATGTATAATTTCATTATCCGGATCATCGTAGTAATTTGGGGTTTGTGACTGGTTGCCTTCCAGAAATATTCCACCCAGTTCCTTGTGAAATTCTGCTAAATTGGATTTTTTCATCTTATTAATTTATTGTAAATATTAATGAATCTTTTTGATTATATTATCATTTAATGTATTAAAGTATGATAATTCAAAAAGAAATTAGTTTCATTCCATATAATTTTTAAATTACATTGAGGTAAAAAAATGTCAAAAAACACGGAATTAAAAGACAGATATAAAGTTGTAATTATGGGTTCAGGGCCAGCGGGCCTTACAGCTGCGCTTTACTCCGCAAGGGCAGATCTTAAGCCGGTTGTATTTGAAGGACTCGAGGCAGGCGGCCAGCTTACATTAACAACCGATGTTGAAAATTTTCCGGGTTTTCCAAACGGGGTACTTGGCCCGGAACTTATGGATTCAATGAAACAGCAGGCTGAAAGGTTTGGTGCCCACTGTCTGTTTGGTGAGATTACTAAAGTGGATTTTTCAAAGAGGCCTTTCGTTATTACATCGAGTGAAAAAGAGATACTTGCAGATACATTTATTATTTCCTCCGGGGCGTCTGCAAAAATGCTCGGTCTAGATTCGGAAAGAGAACTGCTTGGTTATGGTGTTTCTACATGTGCTACCTGTGACGGGTTCTTTTACAAGGACAAGGAAATAGTTGTAATAGGGGGAGGGGATACGGCTATGGAAGAGGCTATATTCCTAACTAAGTTCGGAAGTAAAGTTACACTTGTACACAGGCGTGACGAATTAAGGGCTTCCAAGATAATGCAGGACAGGGCATTTGCAAATGAAAAGATAGATTTTGTCTGGGACACCGAGGTTGAAGAGGTGCTTGGATCGAAAGAAACAGGGGTCAACGCGGTGAAAGTAAAGAATGTTAAAACAGGCGAAATTTCCGAGATCAGCTGTGAAGGTTTCTTTGTTGCAATCGGACATACCCCGAATACCAGTTTATTTAAAGGTCAGCTTGATATGGATGAGAACGGGTACCTGGTAACAATAAACGGTTCTACACAGACAAACATACCTGGAGTTTTTGCTGCCGGTGATGTCCAGGACCATCAGTACAGGCAGGCAATTACTGCTGCTGGTACAGGATGTATGGCTGCAATCGATGCAGAACGTTTCCTGAATGAAAATGAATAAAATTTCTACTTTAACTTAATGATCTTCATAATTTACACTTGATAACAAAATATTATCCATTTATTTTGTAGTATAAGTCGGGTGAATTATGGGAGAATTTTCATTCAGAAAAGAATCAGGAAATTTTAAGTTAAACAGAAGGGAAACCAAGAGAATAATATTTCTGAAAAAAGTTAAGTTTGGCATAGGTGAGGCCGTTTTTCCCGGTAATTCTTATAATATCTCGCGGAATGGGATGCTGGTACATTCACTTAAGTCTTTTTTGCCAGATACAGCACTTAATATTAAGATATATACTGATACCGAGGTATTTAATCTCAATGCAGAGGTCAAATGGGTGACCAAAACATATGACCATACTGGTTCGTTTATGGGCTTGCATTTTATGGATAAAAGATCTGAACTCGGCAAAATGTATTTGAAAGAACTTGAACCAAACCAGATCAAAGATTTACGGCATTAGAATTTTAAAGGTTCTATTTGAATTGACAATCCAATACCCTATCGTTACTCTAATATTCTATGTTTGGATCGTTCGGAGCAACAGAATTAATTATTATCCTGATTATTCTTTTACTTATTTTCGGGCCAAGCAGGCTTGGTGATCTTGGGTCTGCGCTTGGGAAAAGTATAAAGGGTTTCAGGAAGTCTATAAAAGATGATGAGATTGATATTACTCCACCTAAAGAAGATACGGGCAAAGTATCAGAAGGTGAGTACGAAGATTTTTCTGCCCCAAGTAACTCAAAAAAAGAAAAGAACAACTAATCAGTTTTCTCACTAAGTTCTGCAAGTTCTACAAGTACACCATTCATTGCTTTTGGGTGTATGAATGCAACTTTTGAATTGTAAGCACCGAGGCGCGGTTTTTCATCTAAAAGTTTTATACCCTTAATTTTTAATTCCTTTAGTGTTTTTTCTATATTATCAACATAAAAACAGATATGGTGGATGCCTTCGCCCTTTTTTTCAATAAATTTGGCAATAGGTGAACTGTCATCTATAGCTTCAAGCAACTCTATAGCTGTCCCTGTCTTGCCGGCGGGCTGAAGCATTGTGGCCCTCACACCCTGCTCAGGAATTTCTTCCCTGTGCGTTATTTTTAATCCGATTACATCTTGGTAGAGCTTTTCTGCATCTTTAAGGTTGTTTACTGCAATTGCTATGTGATAAAGACTTCCGTTTTCTTTCTGTTCCATGTTGTAGATTCCTTAATTTACTGTCACTGTCAGTTCCTGGAAAATTTGTCCACCATCACCATCTGATACCTCAATGCTAATTTTGTATTCACCCGCGTTATCAATCCCATATTCCCAGTTTATTTCACCAGTCTCCGGATTTATGTTCATCCCCTCAGGAGCGTTCCGAAGTGTGTAGGTTAATATATCACCATCAAGATCTGTAGCATTAACCTTGTAAGTAAAACTGTTCCCATTAATTGTAGCGGGTGGTGTAGATTCGATTGCAGGGGGAGAGTTCGGAATTGAAAAGTTGCCTTCTGATTTCCATATTCCATCTGTCAGGTCATCGTAAGGAATTATTTCCAGCGTTATTACATCTCCTTTCCTGAATTCTTCATTCCATTCGAGTTTTTGCTCGGTTGCACCAATAATATCTATTCCATTGTGTTTCCATTGATATATGAAATTTACATCTTCATTCTCTTCTTCATGTGTCGTTACCACAGCCATAAACCCGTCTTCAAGATTATTTGAAATAGCTTCAACTTTAATCTGTTTTATTTTAGGAGGCCTTTCGGAGAGACCGGAGTCCCCGGATTTACCGTTATAATCGTATTCTTCTGAATTATTAGTTTCAAAATTACTTTCTGTATCTGATTCCAGCACTGCCTCTTCCTGGGTGTTTACTTCTTCAGGACTTTCTTCATTTATAACATTGTTGCTGCAAGCAGTTAGAGTAAAAATTAAAACAACAAGCAATAAATTTAAATGACTCATAAATTCCTCCAATGCTAAAAGCTTTAAGTCTAGAATAATTTTAAATCAAAAAAAGTTTCTTTGTTAAATTCAGTTGTTTTTCAGGTTAAATTTATCAATGTTTTCATTATTTCTGATAAATTTAATTTCAAACCCCTTACTTTCCTGTATGGAATTAATATTTTCTTCTTCTTTTTTTAGTAAATTATCAATTATATCAGAATGTGCCTCAAGAGTAATATGCTTGATTTTAGGTTTATTTGCCAGATGCTTGATTTTACGCAGTATTTCATAACTTATGGTGTCTCTGGATTTTATTCGTCCGATTCCCATACATGTCTGACAAGGGTCTGCAAGAGTGTTGAGTATACTTTCCCTTGTTCTTTGACGAGTTAGCTGCAGGACGGAGAACTGCGAAATGTCCTGAATTACCGTCCTTGCCTTATCGTTTTTGGTGCCTTTCTTAACGGTAGAAAACACCTTTTTTCTTAATGCAGGGTCTTTCAGATCTATAAAATCAATTACAATAATGCCCACAAGGTTTCTTAACCTGATCTGGCGGAGTATTTCTCCGGCAGCCTCCAGGTTAATTTTGAGTAGCGTTTTATTCTGGTCGGATTTTCCGGTATATCTGCCGGTATTTACATCTATTACGGTAAGTCCTTCAGTTTCTTCAATAATTAAAAACCCGCCTGACTTAAGCCACACTTTTTTCTTGTAAATCTCGTTGACTTCCTTATCAATATTATATTTTTCAAATAAAGGCTGGCTGCTCTTATAGTTTTTAATTTTAATATTTTTATGAATATATGTTTTTGTTAAATACTTTTTGATTTCAGAAAATAAATTTTCATCATCAATAATAATTTCATCGATGTTATAGGTGACAAGGTCTCTAACAGCACGGATGGTAAGGCTCGGAGTTTCATATATTAAGTTGGGCCTTTTTCTTTTTTCATAAGACTTTTTGATTCTTGACCAGATTTTTACCAGGCTTTTAATTTCTCTTGAAAGTTCTTTTTCCCTGATACCTTCTGAAAATGTTCTTGCTATGAATCCCAAGTTTTCTGGTTTTAACCTTGAGATTATCTCAATAAGCCTTTCTCTTTCCTCTTCATCCTCAATTTTATGTGATATACCCACAATATTTGCAGCAGCAATCAGTACTAAGTGTTTACCAGGTATTGAAACATTTGATGTAAGTTTTGGCCCTTTCCCATGAACAGGTTCTTTTATAACCTGTACTATCAGGTCCTGGCCCTGGACCAGTTTATCTTGGATGGACTGGCGGCTGGTCTTTAATTTCTTTCGATCTTCAATATCTATAAAATCCGGGAAAGAATCATCGTATACATCCTCAACGGAAATAAAACCTGCCTTGCCGGAACCTATATCAACAAAAGCTGCCTGCATACCCGGGACAATTTTTTCAATCCTCCCCTTGTAAATATTTCCAACCATCTGGGGTGAAAGGCTGCGTTCGACATAAATTTCTGCCAGAGCGTTTTCCTCTACTAAAGCTACCCTTGTCTCATTGAATGTGGAATTAATTAAAATCTGGTTTCTCATTATTCTTAGTAAATGGCATTAAAATTATTTTAATTGATATATTATATTTAATTGATTTGCTATATAAAAGTTTTTCTTTGCAGAAAAACCTCTTTTAAAATAAAGGTTTTAGGTGTAAAATTTGAGAAAGAGGTTTATATTTACCATAATTTGAAGGAGGCAGGGTGGAATGCTAAGAATTAGAACCTTTTTAATTCTTTTGTTCTTAACGACATTTGTAATAGCACAGGGATACCTTCCTTTCCCAAAGGGAGGCACCACAATTTATGTTGTTAAGCCTGGTGATACTTTATCGGGAATTACAGAGAAATTTTTCGACAATTCTTTATTATGGCCAAGGCTGTGGGAAATAAATCCTTATATTGATAACCCACATCTTATCTTCCCGGGGGAAACAATTAAGTTAACAGACCTTCCGGTAGTTAAATTTGATCCGAAAACCAATATTGAAGAACTAAAAAATATTGTTCCGCCCCCACCGGTTTTTTACTTTTCCTGGGCACAGGCAGAAGGTTTTGTAACTTCGGGTGAGTGGGAGCATATGGGGTCTATTATTTCTTCAGAACCATCAAAAATACTTCTTGGTACCGGTGATCATGTTTATTTAAATGTAGGTTCAGGTTTTGGTGTCCAGCCAGGAGACAAATTTACAGTATTCCGGGATACATCACCTGTTATGCACCCGATAACCGGAAAACTTGCCGGTTTTAAGGTTGCTGTTTTAGGCATTGTAGAAATTCAGAGAATCCTTGGGAAAAATCAGTCTTACGGGATTATTACTGAGTCATACAGAGAAATAACGAGGGGGGCTCAGGTTAGGCCCATAGAACCATTTGTTAAAGAAGTTGTAATGAGAAGAGGTAAAAATCATGCCGAGGGATTTATTCTTGAATCCAAGAATAAGGCAGTATTAAATGGTAACGGAAGCGTGGTTTACATTGATGTTGGAAGAGATGAAAAGATTGTTCCCGGCAATTCATTTTCGATTTTTCAGTATACAAGAAATGCGTATGACCCCGATAGAAATAAAAAAATAAAAATACCCGGAGTAAAAATTGGCCAACTGGTTGTTCTTAGAGTTGAAGAAAATACTGCAACAGGAATTGTTGTAAAAAGTTCCCGCCAGATTGAACCCGGGAATATAGTCGTACTTGATATTTGATTAAAAATTTAGATTTAAAAAAAAGCCGGGTTTTCCCGGCTTTTTTTTAGTTTATTTGGCCAAAGAAAGTATTATATCGTATTCCTTCTTTTTTATCGGCATTACAGACAACCTGCTTTGCTTTGTTAATGCAATTTCTTTTAATCTGGTATCTGATTTTATTATTTGTAATGTTACGGGCTTCTCCAGTGTCTTAACAGGTTTTAAATCAACAACGACCCACCTGTCATCTTCTGTAGTAGGATCCTGGTAATACTCCCTTATTACTTCTGATACACCTACAATTTCTTTCCCTTCGTTGCTGTGATAATATAAAACCAGGTCTTTGCATTTCATTTCTCTAAGATTATTTCGAGCCTGATAATTTCTTACCCCGTCCCAGTAAGTCCATTTATCATCTAAAAAATCCTGCCAGGAATATTTAAAGGGTTCTGATTTTACTAACCAGTATTTCATTTTAATAATTAGTATATAAATTCTCTGGTTATTTCAAATATTCCTTTTCATAAAAGAGGATTTCTGTATATTAATTCAGCTTTGAGACAATTTGTGTAGAATAACTTCAGGACTTAATTAAGGAAATTCTAAGATTAATATCCAGTGAGAAGCTATGATTATAATACCAGCTATTGATTTAAAAGAAGGGAAGTGTGTGAGACTCTTAAGGGGAGAGGAAGGGACGGAGACAGTATTCTCGACCAACCCCGTTGAAACAGCACAGAAATGGGAGAGCTGCGGTGCAAGTTGGATACATGTTGTTGATCTTGACGGAGCATTTGTAGGTAGTGCAGTAAATGCACAGATAATCATGGATATTGTGAAAAATGTAAAATGCAATGTACAGTTGGGAGGAGGTATCAGGGATATCGAAACTGCCGACCGTTATATTTCCGCTGGAGTAAAGCGTCTTATAATAGGCACTAAAGCATTCAGTGATGAAGATTTTGTTGGAGAACTGTGCACAAGATACCCTGGAACAATTTCAGTTGGCCTCGACACAAAAAATAACAGGATAGCAGTAAAAGGCTGGAAAGAGGTCCTTGATCTTGATATTGACGATATGATAAAGAAACTTGAGGGCAGAGGTGCATCAATGTTTGTACACACTAACGTGGATAAGGACGGTACCATGGAAGGTGTTAATACCGAACCTATTGAGAATTTTATCAACTACTGCTCGGTTCCTGTTATAGCCTCAGGCGGGATTGCCACAATGGAGGACCTCGAAAAATTGTCCGTCCTTAAAGAAAAGGGGCTTTATGGGGTTATTCTTGGAAAATCTATTTATTCAGGTTCTATCGACCTTAAGGAAGCAATTAAGAGGTATAAATAATGATATCAAAAAGAATAATACCATGCCTCGATGTTAAAGACGGAAGAGTTGTAAAAGGGGTACAATTCCTGAATCTGAAAGATGCCGGGGACCCTGTTGAAATTGCAAAAAAATACAGTTCAGATGGAGCTGATGAGATTACCTTTCTCGATATTACTGCATCACATGAAAACAGAAACACGATGATTGATGTAGTAAGACGAACAGCCAGTGAAGTCTTTGTTCCTTTGACTGTTGGCGGGGGAGTGAGGGTACTTGAAGATGTAAGAAACCTATTGCTTGCGGGGGCTGATAAGGTCGCCATTAATACAGCCGCGGTTAATAACCCCGGGTTTGTGAAAGATGCTGCCAAAAAATTTGGAAGCCAGTGTATTGTTGTGGCAATTGATGCCAGGTCAGATGGTAAAGGCGGATGGGAAGTATATACACACGGCGGCAGAGAACCAACCGGGATAGATGCAGTTGAATGGGCCGGTAAGATGGAAAATCTTGGGGCAGGTGAGATATTACTAACAAGCATGGATAAAGACGGTACCAAAGACGGTTATGATTTGTTATTAACCAAAACGGTTTCCAGGAAAGTCAAAATTCCTGTTATAGCATCAGGCGGGGCTGGAAATATTGAACATCTTTTCGAGGGGATTAAAAAAGGTGAAGCCGATGCGGTACTAGTTGCATCCATTTTTCATTACGGTGAATACACGATTGAAGAAACTAAAGAGTATTTAATAAAAAAGGGAATAACCCTTAGAACATAGGCTGCCTACTTGAATATCAGGGAAAAATACCAGGAAATTGAAAAAAAGAGTCTTTCCTCCTTTGCAAAACTAAGCTCGGAGTCAAAGGGAAGGCTTGTCAACGAAGAAGAATGTGCAATTAGAACACCTTTCCAGCGGGACAGGGACAGGATAATACACTGCAAATCATTCAGGAGAATGAAACATAAAACGCAGGTCTTTTTATCACCTGAAAATGACCATTACCGTACAAGGCTGACACATGTAATTGAGGTGTCACAGATCGCACGTACCATCTCGAGGGCACTAAGCCTCAATGAAGACCTTACAGAGGCTATTGCGCTTGGCCATGATCTTGGCCATACTCCTTTTGGCCATGCCGGTGAAAATGCATTAAATGATATTTACCCTGAAGGTTTCAAGCATGTAATCCACAGTTTAAGGGTAGTTGATGTACTGGAAAATAACGGAAGGGGCCTGAACCTTACCTACGAAGTAAGGGATGGTATTGCAAAACATTCCAAAGGTATGGGGCCTGTTGATAATCCCAAGTACAGGCCGGAAACAATTGAGGGGCAGGTAGTCAGGGTCTCAGACCTTGTTGCCTATGCCAACCACGATCTGGATGATGCAATTCGATCCGGAATAATAACACTTAATGATGTACCGAAAGAGTATATAGAAATACTTGGGGAAGATAATTCTTCGAGAGTTAATAAAATGGTAACGGATATTGTTTTTAAAACTCTTGATAATAATAGCGGACAGGTAGTGATCGGTGCCCAAGTCGAAGAAGCCATTTTAGGATTGCGTAAGTACCTTTTTAGTACAGTTTATATGAATGAAAAGATCAAAAACACATTTGATAAGGCAAAGAAAGTAATAAAAGAACTTTATATGTATATGTATGAAAATGAAGAAGAGTTCTGGGGGCTTTACCAAAAAGAGCCACTAAAAAATGAGACATTGGAAAGACAGATTTGTGATTTTATCGCAGGTATGACAGATTCTTTTGCACTGAATCTGTATTACAAATTATTTCTTCCTGACAAATGGAAGGTAGGCTGAGGTTAGGGAGCTTTTATATTGTTGATACTCGGAGATGTGCCATTTATAAATTCAAAACCGCTGTTCTATGCACTGGAAAGGGAGTTGATCCCACACCAGTTTTTGATAGAAAATCATCCCCCGCATATTTTGTCGAAATTGTTATCTGAGAAGAAAATAGACCTTGGGCTTATACCAGTAGTAGAACTTGTAAAGACTGGCGGCTATAAAGTGATACCTGATATTTCCATATCATCATTTGGCAAGGTTGACAGTGTATTGCTGATATCAAGAAAAGAAATCGGTGATATAGAGAAAGTAGCCCTTGATATGAGGTCTCAAAGTTCATCGAGTCTAATAAGGGTAATTTTTAACAGTTTTTACGGTATGCAGCCTGATTATGTTGTAAAGGACCATAAGCAAAACTTTTTTGAGGGTGTGGATGCCGGGATGATTATCGGCGATGCCGGGCTTCAGTACCTTTGCCCGAATGACGATGAATATATTATTTATGACCTAGGAGAAATCTGGACAGAGAAGACAGGACTTCCTTTTGTTTACGCAGTATTAGCCGTTAACAGGGAAGTTGAACTGAAGGAAAATGCAGAATTATTTGTAGAATCAAAAAAAATTGGCAAACAAAAGATTGATGAAATATGTGAAAATGAGCATGAAAGAATCGGAATTGATTTTGAATTGTGTAAAAATTATATTTCAAACCGCATTAGGTATGATCTTGGAAGCCCTGAAGAAGAGGGGATTAGGAAATTTGCAGGTTATCTTAACGATATAGGAATAACAGCCAAGTTTGATAAATTAGAATATTACTAAAATGAGAAAGAAAGGAGAAAAAATTGAGCAAGCTTAAAATGCGACTCGGCCACAGCCCGGACCCGGATGATGCTTTTATGTTTTATGCAATAGCCAAGGAAAAAATTACATCAGACCAAATAGATTTCGAACATGTTGTTGAAGACATTCAGTCCCTTAATAAAAGAGCTTTAAACCATGAACTTGAGACAACAGCTATCTCCGCACACGGATACCTGAAGGTACAGGATCAATACAGGATCATGTCCTGCGGTGCCAGTATGGGCGACGGATATGGGCCTATAGTTGTTGCTAATGAACCTATGGATAGTCTAAAAGGGAAAAAAATCGCTATCCCCGGCAAGTTAACTACGGCTTATCTGCTGCTTATGTTGTACGTCGATGATTTTATACCTGTTGAAGTTGCATTTGACGACATAATAGATGAAGTCAAAAACAACAATGTTGATGCTGGACTGCTGATTCATGAAGGGCAGCTTACTTATAAAGACCACAATCTTTTTTTGCTACATGATCTTGGCATTCTCTGGTCTGAAGAGACATCACTTCCTCTTCCGCTTGGATTGAATGTAATAAGAAGGGACATCAGTGAAGATTTACAGAAAGAGATTTTACGTGTACATCAGACTAGTATTGAATATTCTCTTGCCCATAAGGACGAAGCACTTGAATATGCTTTGGATTTTGGGAGGGGCATTGATACTTATGTAAATGAAAAGTTTGTCTTAATGTATGTGAATGACTTGACTGTTGGCCTGGGTGAAGAGGGGGTTGCTGCTCTTAGATATCTTTTTGACAGATCCTATGAAAAAGGGCTGATTGATGAGAAACCAAAGCTTGATATTCTGGTTGGTTAAAAAATAATATTAAATATATCTTGCAATTTACATTGGGAAGTTATAAAATTAGTTTAGAGCTTAACCGTAAGGGCAAACCATCTGAAAGGATGGGACGCAAAGCCAACGACCTAATCCCTTCGGGGTATGGTGGCCGGGTTACCGATTTATTGTAGGTTTACTCTCCGTACCCTCTCATAACCCGGGATTGGCTTTATTCTCATCCTTAGTTTGCCCATTGGATTAATAATTTTATTTGACTCAGGATGGGGAATGAATAAATTTTAATTATTTATTCATTCCTTTTTTTTATCTTTTCTAAAAATTCCCGAATAAATAGAACCAGATCCAAAAACTTTTCCGGAGAGTTATCGGGCTTTCTATACTTTTTATTTATTTCAATCTGCATTGATGGAATTTTGAGCTGGGTTGCACTGTACTTTGTAACTGTTTGCTGTTTTAAAGCCGGGAATTTATCAAGACTTCCGATGTTGATGCCATACTTGGCTGAGATCCTGTAAAAGTCTTCAAGGATTTCAGTATGGCCTAGTAAGAACTCCTTATTACTTCCTATGCCGGGATAAATATCACACTCTCTTTCTTCTCCTGTTCCGTGGATATCCAGTAAAAAATAATTTGTATTTCTGCTGGTAAATTCTTTCAGGCAGTCCTTATAACTGCAGTGGTCATAATAGTTTGGATCTGCAATTGATACAGTATTTGTATATAAAGAACTTGCTCCTGTAAGTGAATGCATGAGCACTGAGATTGCAGCGGTATAACGTTCATATATCTTATATTTATTCAGTCTTATGTGATTTGTTGCATGGGGTGCTGAAACAATAATGCCATTGTTTCCGGGAAGAATAATAGTCTTGTCTTTAGAAATATACCTGTAGTAATATTTATGTGATTGTTCAAAATTAATTGCAAATGATATTGGGTTTTCTTTTATATTCCTATTGAATTCAAGCCAGCTCCCTGAGGATATCATTTGGTCTTTGTTGAAGATTCCCGGGTCTGCTATACTGTAGATATAACAGTCCTTCCCGGCTATGTTTATAATATTTCTTTTAAAAATCTCCTTCGTAGTATCTTCATAAAAGTCCAGCTTGTTAAGTAATAATTCTTTGTTTTTCGGCAGTCGGTATAGTTCGCCGTAAATTCGGGTTGTTGTACCGTTTGCCGGATAAGCGGCGGGATAGCCTTCTCCGGTGTTATAAAGTGTTCCGGGAATAGAAAGATATTCTTCCAATATACAGTCTATTAATAGTGAATTTCCGGGTTCCCCTTTAAGGAGGGTTCCGTAGATGTATAAGTACTCAGCCATTTAAGTTCTTATATTTGTCATTCCTGGACCAGATTATCTGTCCGCTAACCATGTTCATTTGCACATTATCTTTGCTGGATAATAAAACCTGAAGATATGGGTCAGAGGATTTACCTTTATAGGAAAGAAAGATCATGTCAGCTTCCTTGCCTACTTCGATGCTACCAGTTTTTTCCTCAATAAACAGAGACCTGGCCCCACCCAGAGTGGCGCAATATACTGTTTGAAAAGAAGCTTCCTTACCCATAAACCCGGATAACAAAAGATGCAGTGCTTTCATTTCTTCAAAGAAATCAAGGTTGTAATTGCTTGAGAGGCCATCAGTACCAAGGCCAAGTCTTTTTAACTTTACAAGATGTTTTAAAGGGGGGACGCCAACTTTTAGAAACATGTTACTTCTTGGACAAAGTACTATTCCTATGGGTTTTTTTCTCAGTAAGTTTATGTCCTCTTTATTAAGCTGTACGGCATGTATTATAGTTGATTTGGTATTAAAGCCCTTATTGAAATTTGAAAAATATTGCACTGCATTCTTTGCTTCAGGCCTTTTAAAGTTGCTCTTTTCAATCAGAGGGAATATTTTGGTTTCAAAACTGTTTTTTTTCTGTCTTATAAAGTCCGTTTCTTCAGGGCTTTCAGCAAGATGTATACCTGTAGGTAAATCCGATTTTCTTGCAAGCTTGTAAACTTCTTTTAAAAGCCGTGGTGAACAGGAATAAGGTGCATGAGGAAACGGCCTTGTTTCAAGCAAACCGTCAGATTGATAAGATTTATTCTTTATTGACTCGGTGTCCTTATCAAAGAGTTCTTCAAATATGATCGATCTAAGGCCGGATTTTTTTAAATGCGGTATATCGGCCCCTCCAAATGATGATATTTCACCTACAGTTGTAACACCACAATTGATTAAAGATGAAATCCCGCTTCTTACCGAATTATCAAGGGTCCGTTTTGTAATATTGTGGGTTTTTTTTGCAGTTATAATCTGACTTAACCACTCTGTAAAATTGCTGAAGTTGCCTATATGGCTCTGAATCCACCCAAGCTCAAGGTGTATGTGACCATTTATGAAACCAGGCATAAGAAGTCCTTTCCCCAACCTGATGTGTTTGAAATTATTATATTTTTTTGTTAGTACAACAAGTTTATCAATTTCTAATATTTTTCCATCTGAAATTGCCACAGCTGAATTTGTCAGCGGGTCAGAGGCTACAGGCAAGATTGTTTCTGCTGAAAGGATTAAATTGTTCATGGAAAATTATTTTACAGGTTGTTAGAGATTTATAGTTTCCGGATTTCTAAGTTTCTGGAGCATGTCCTGACTTAATTCCCCTGTGGAAACTTCCTCAACAGGTCCTTTCATCTTGATAGACCAGTCTTTCCTTACCTCAATGTCCAGCTGTCCGCCGGGCATAAGAACATTTACAACGGAATCGGTTAAACCGTTTTTTACGCAGGCCGCTGCTACTGCACAGGAACTGCTTCCTGAGGCCAGCGTATAACCTGCACCTCTTTCCCAGATTAAGATTTCAACAGACGATCGTGATATAACTTTAGCAAACTGTACATTGATCCTATTTGGAAAAAGGTCGTTATTCTCAATAAGAGGGCCGACTTTTTTTACATAGTTTACATCCAGCTCATCAGTAAAAATCACGCAATGAGGGTTCCCTACAGATAAGGAAGTTATATTAAAGATGTCGCCGTTTATTCTGAATTCTTCATTAACAACTTCTCTTTCTTCACCGCCAACAGGTATTTCTGTGTTTGTAAAAGTAACTTTACCCATCTCGACAGTAACAAATTTTACCAACCCGTTTTCAATTTCCAGGTCTGATTGAACTTTACCACCAGCTGTGTTTATAAAAAAAGATTGTTCGGTGGTATGTCCGTGTTCAAATAAGTATTTAGAAAATATTCTTAAACCATTCCCGCTTTTTTCGGCTTCACTGCCATCGGGATTTAAAATTTTTAAATCAAAACCGCTGTTTCCTGTATTTGTCAGCAGGAGAATTCCATCGGACCCAATACCGTAGTTCCTATGGCAAATAAGTCTTATGGCTTCGGGAGTTAAATCAAACGAAAGATCCATTTTGTCGAGGACAATATAGTCATTCCCAAGGCCATGGGATTTTACGAATTTGTTCATGAGAGAATATATAAAAGTGAATTAAAAATATAAACCTGCATGCCAGTAAACATGCAGGTTTATTGATGTTGAAATTCTAAATTATTTAAGGATTATTCATCCAAAATGAATGTAATTTTCATATGTGCCCTATATTCGGTTATTTTTCCATTCTCAATATGGGCATTCATTTTTGTTACTTCAATTCCGGTTAATCCCCTTATTGTTTTATTCGCGCGACTTAAAGCCTGCTGTACTGCATCATCCCATGATTTAGGTGACCCACCAACAACTTCTGTTATTCTAGCTACAGCCATGATAACTACCTCCTGAATTATATATTTATAATCTTTTATAATACAACAACAGTATGGTTCTTTCCAATTTTATATTAAAATTATTGATGCGGTGAACAAGGTGAAGAATATTAAGGCAAACAATCGGAAAACTAATTGCCGTTGTTTGAAAGTTTGTTGTTTATGAATCTGTTTATATAAGTACCAAACTCTTTTTCTTTTTGA
>JAUXJP010000097.1 GCA_030624695.1 Candidatus Dadabacteria bacterium
GATATACCGTATACGGCATCCTCCAGGATATCACTACACGGATGGTCCCCGTACCACTGCCTGTAATTTCCTTCATTTAGCCTGAAATCAGCACCTAAATCTATAATTTTAATTTTTCGCTTATAAATTTCATGTATCACTTCTGCAGAAACACCATGCGGAAGTGCCGCAAATACTATATCAATATCATCCGGGACCTTTTTAGGGTCGAGCTTCTCAAGCTTAAGATCAAGAATACCCTTTAAGTGAGGGAATACCTCTGATACCTTTTTACCTGCATGTTTTTCGGCAGTAATATAGGATATTTTCACGTTGGGATGATTAACCAGAATTCTTATGAGTTCCCCACCTGTGTACCCGCTTGCGCCAAGAATGGCTACATTAAATTCTTGCATGATCATTGAAAATATCCGTTAAAAATTACAAATACAAGCCTTAAACGGCTCTAAATGCATTAATTTGCCGTAAAACCTGCATCTATCTTGACTAATAATAAACAAAAGGTAGTGTAACTATTTTTTTGAAATAACGACTATAATTTCCCCGGAGGGACTGTTACATGCCTGTAAAAATCGGTATAAACGGATTTGGCAGAATCGGACGTCACGTATTAAGGATTGGGCTTCAAAGGCCGGATCTGGAATTTGTTGCGATTAATGATATTACAGATGCAAAAACTCTTGCACATCTGTTCAAATATGATTCTGTATTCGGCCCCTTTAAGGGAGAGATAGAAGTTGATGGAAATGATATTATTATTAATGGAAAAACTGTGAGAGTTTACTCCGAAAGAGACCCTAAACAGATCCCCTGGGGCGAGGTAGGAGCCGAAATTGTTGCAGAATCAACAGGAATATTCAGGACCAGGGAACAGGTTTCAGCACACCTCGGCGAAACAGTAAAGAAGGTAATCATTACTGCACCTGCCAAGGGTAAGGTGGATTTTTCAGTAGTTATGGGGATTAACGACAAAGATTACAACCCTGCTGAAGACCATATAATCTCAAATGCTTCCTGTACAACCAACTGTTTTAGTATGCTTGTAAAAGTCCTTCATGAAAATTTTGAAATAAAAAGAGGACAGATGACAACTGTCCATTCATACACGAATGACCAGCAAATTCTCGATGCTCCACATTCCGATCTTAGAAGAGCACGTTCCGCAGCTCTATCCATTATCCCGACAAGCACGGGGGCAGCAAGCGCTATACAGCTTGTGTTTCCGGAGTTAAAAGGAAAACTTGAAGCCGTTGCGATGAGAGTGCCAACTCCTGATGTGTCAGTGGTGGATTTCACCTGTGAAGTAGGAAAAGCTACAACCGCAGAGGAAATAAATAAAACATTCCTCGAAGCTTCTAAGAATAATTTAAAAGGCTACCTCAGGTATGTTGATGAACCGCTCGTCTCCTCAGACTTCGTTGGCGACACACATTCCGCCGCATTTGACGCCGAGCTCACCTCTGTTGTTGAAGACAACCTTGTAAAGGTAATTGCATGGTATGATAATGAATATGGATATTCTTCAAGAGTGGTCGATCTCTTGGAATTGATCGGGGCAAACCTTTGATAAACAAAGTAGTAATTTCTGATATTCCTGACGAGGAACTTAAAGGGAAAAGGGTATTTGTAAGGGTTGATTTCAACGTCCCGATAAAAGACGGTAAAATCAGCGAAGATTACAGAATCAGAAGAACTGTTCCAACTATTGACTATCTTATTGAAAAAGGTGCCAAGGTAATACTTGGATCACATCTCGGAAGGCCAAAAGGAAGAGACCTCCCCGGGCTGTCACTAAGGCCCATAGCATTCCGCCTAACCGAACTTCTTGGAAGGGATGTAAAATTTTCCAAAAAAATTATTGGCAAAGACGTTCACTATGAAATAGACAACCTCATTAATGGAGGCGTTATGCTCCTTGAGAACCTGCGATTTCATATTGAAGAAAGAAATAATGATGAAGAATTTGCAAAAGAACTTGCTTCATTAGCAGATATTTATGTAAATGATGCTTTTGGAACATCCCACAGGGTACATGCATCCACATATGGAATGGCCTTTCACTTTGAGACAAGGGTTGCGGGTTTTGTTGTAAATAAAGAAATCATGTTTTTGGGTCCAATGCTTTTGAACCCTTTGAAACCATACGTTGTAATTATAGGCGGGGCCAAGATCATGGATAAGATAGGAGCGATGAAAAATATTATGGAAAAGGCCGACAAGGTGCTTCTTGGCGGCGGTATTGCCTATACATTCCTAAAGGCAAAAGGTGTACCAATAGGTAATTCAATCTGTGAAGATGAAATGGTTCCATGGGCAAAAGAAGCACTTCAGAAGTACGGGGAAAAAATATTCCTGCCTCTTGACCATGTAGTTGCAGAAAGCTTTGAGAACAGAAAAACATCACTTGTGGTTGATAACGAAATACCTGATGATTACCATGGTTTTGATATCGGTCCTAAAACCATGACTAAATACTCTTCACTTATAAAAGGCAACGGTACAATTTTCTGGAACGGGCCTATGGGACTTTTTGAAGATAGTGACTTTTCCTCGGGCACTACACAGATAGCGAGGTCAATGGCGCTTGCTACCTGGAGAGGAGCTACAACTGTAATCGGCGGCGGCGATACTATTTCCGCGATGAGAAATGCCGAAGTACTTGACCTTGAAATTACACACATTTCCACTGGCGGGGGAGCCTCTCTTGAATTCCTGGGTGGCAGTGACCTCCCCGGCATTACAGTATTAAACGATAAAAATTAAGATTTTTTTTTATTGTTTTTTATGATAATCTATTAACAATCAGATATTCACGTACCCCGGAAATTCAAAATTAAGAGGAACAATATCATGCCGGATTCAGTTTCTAAACCTGTAAAGGGAATTGATCAAATTGTTGAATTACTTGGTAACAAATCAGACTATTTCCTTGGCCACACCTGTAAAACAATAGATAAAAAACAGCTTCATTTACCCGGTAGGGATTTTATAGACAGGGTATTCGTATCTACTGACAGGCCCGTTGCTGTTTTAAGGAACCTCCAGCTTCTTTTTAATACCGGCAGATTGTCCGGCACAGGTTATCTTTCAATTCTTCCGGTAGACCAGGGCATAGAACATTCAGCAGGTGCATCTTTTGCACCCAACCCGATCTATTTTGACCCCGAAAACATAGTAAAACTTGCAATAGAAGGCGGATGTAATGCCGTAGCTTCCACGCTAGGCGTGCTGGGTTCTGTTGCAAGAAAATATGCCCATAAGATTCCATTTATTATGAAAATTAACCACAATCAGCTTTTAAGCTACCCAAACAGCTTTGATCAAATACTATTTGCCAATGTTGACCAGGCATTTGAGATGGGGGCTGTTGGAGTAGGTGCAACAATATACTTTGGCTCTCCTGAGACAAACCGCCAGATCCAGGAAGTTTCACAGGCTTTCCAGCATGCACATAGCCTCGGCCTTGTAACAGTACTTTGGGCTTATCTCAGGAATTCTGAATTTAAAAAAGACGGTACTGACTATCATGTCTCAGCGGATTTAAGCGGCCAGGCCGACCACCTTGCTGCTACAATCGAAGCCGATATCGTCAAACAGAAACTCGCTGAAAATAATGGTGGCTACAATGCAATAAAGTTTGGGAAAACACACGAAAAGGTTTATTCAGAATTAACCTCTGACCATCCTATTGATCTTAACAGATACCAGGTTGCAAACTGTTACATGGGCCGGGCCGGCTTAATTAATTCGGGTGGTGCTTCAGGTGACAACGATTTACTTGACGTTGTAAAAACTTCAATTATCAATAAAAGAGCCGGTGGTATGGGTTTAATTTCAGGAAGAAAATCATTTCAAAGGCCAATGAAGGAAGGAGTTTCACTTCTCAACTCTATTCAGAATGTATATCTTGAAAAGAAAATAACAATTGCCTGAATCAAGCTTTATTTAAAGGAATTGATAATTTCTTTTGTCAGCACATCAAATGAGTATTCAAGGTTTGGGCTGAAATCCCTTAATATAAAGTGGTTTACACCTGAATCTATATATTCCTGGAGTCTCTTTTTTACATCATCCGCATTACCATACACTACAAAGTCCGAAAGTATTTCTCTTGTATAGTATTTTTGCCCCATCTCCCTGAACCTTGTCAGCATCTGGCTATCATTGGGCATTATTGAAGTATAGGAAAGCCCTTTATACTCTTCATCAATATCCAGTTTATAACCAGCTTCTTCAATAACATCGGGCCAAATAATTGCATGCTTAATATTATCAAGTGTCTCGTATGCCTCATCTTTGTTTTCCGCAATTGATAGAAAAACGTACATTGCCCTTTCAAAACGATTATTTTTTATTTCACTGGATTTTAGACCTTCATTCACAGCCTCTGATTTTTTTTCGTAAACCCAGCTGGGCATTGCGTTCGTAACCCATCCGTTCCCAATTTCTCCGGCCATTCTGAGAGCATTTGGGCCGGTAGCTGCAATAAAGAGCGGTACAGTGCCATTTACAGGGCTTATCCTTAGTTCGGCGTTCTGGAGCTTAAAATATTGCCCATTATGTGTTATTGGTCCTCCTGTCCAAAGTCCTCTCATAACATTCACAGATTCCCTTAATCTCGAAAGCGCCTTGTTCCATTCAATACCATAACAATCCAGGTTCATTTTCTCACCATAACCAATGCAGCTAAACACCCTGCCGTCAGAAACGTGGTCGATAGTTGCAAGCCTGTGAGCCATAGTTGCCGGGTGCATTCTGTGTGGGTCCCCAATTGCACCAAGGTGAATCTTATCTGTGACAACCGATGCCCCAGTAATTACTGACCATACTTCCGGGGTCAGTTTTTTTGCCATAAAAAGGATATGGTCCGGATACCAGACACTGTCCAGCCCGGCATCCTCACTTTTTTTTGCAAAACTTATAAGGTCTTTTACCGAAACACCTGGAAGAGGTGCAACTATGCCGAATTTTGTATTCATAACAGTTTTTATTATAAATGAATGAGAAATAAATTGGTACTTATATTCGGATTTGACACTAAATCACTATTTGGTAACATCAAGTATAGTATGGAGGATAGAAGAGCTCAC
>JAUXJP010000155.1 GCA_030624695.1 Candidatus Dadabacteria bacterium
AAAGGTATCACAGGTGTCCCGGGGTTAACCAACTTTGTCTCTGATGATATCAAAGACAAACACCCGTCGGTATTCAAAAGCAGGGACACTGACTTCTATAATTTTTCTACGCCGATAAATATAAACAACGGCAAAGTAACTATGGACAATATTAATATCAAAACAAAAGCATATGAAGTAAATGGTAATGGTTATGTCGGACTTGACGGCAGTATGGATATGAACGGTGTAGTTGCCCTTTTGGGAGATCTTTCCGATGACCTTGTGGAAAAGAAGGACCTGGTAAAATATTTAAAAAACAGTAACGGCCAGGTTGAGATACCATTTAAAATGGACGAGTCGATGAAACCCCAGCCTGATATGGACTATCTGCAAAACACATTTCAAAAAGCAGCAAAAGAAAAATCAAAGGAACAGCTCAAGAAAAAAATAATTGAGAGCCGGAGCAGTGATAAAGATGATGAAGCCGAAGGCCAGAATTTAGCCCCTGGAGAAAAACCTCCAGCCAAAGAAGAAAAGAAAGATGGCCTTGATGGCCTTATAGATGAAGGGCTGGATAAAGTATTCGGATATTAAAACCTTTATAACCCCCATACGTATTAATACTCAAACTTAAATCAGGGGGTTTCATATGAGATACTTACTAATTGTATCTGTAATTGTTTTTACAGCACTGCCAGCTTATGCATGCCAGATAAATGATTATAACCAGGGGATTAACTCTAACTTTAATTACAACAGTATTGCATATAAAACGGTACTGCCGTTTTCCAGACTGTCTGAAAGCAAGAATTTTGATATTGAAAGCGGTGATTTTCCTCTAGGATTCGGCCAGATAATAAAAGTCGCAAAAGGGATTACGAGAAAGGTTGACAACGAAGCAAAATGGACAGTTGAGTCAGTAGGACTTAATAAATATAACTACAGCAACTGCACTTACTGGTATTACCAGTTAAATATGCGTTCGAATACCCCAAACAACAGCTACATGTACCTTAATATAGGCCTCAACGGAGAGAAACCAAATATATATAAAATCAATGAAGTCCTCTTAAATTAGATCAATGGCACAACGGCTATATTGCTAAATAACTCCACGTAAATATTTTTTTCGGTTTACTAACCCACTTCACTTTTTAACAACTAGCCATTGGATTTCCACTTTAAAGTCTTGTGTACTTTGGGAAGTTATATCAAAATAAAAATTTTATATAACATTCTATACATTATCTATTTTCTCTCATAGTTTTGGTTATAGTTCTTTGCCATAATGCCGGAGAATATATGCTGCAAAGAGTCCTCATCCAATGCCAATGAGCACCTTTACGGAACAGCCCCGAGAGTGGACCACTGGTTTTTGCTTGAGTATTCGGAACACTGGGAAAAAGATTCATTAGAAAAGAGCCTGATTCCGGAAACAGTTAAATCAGAGTTAAATAAGGGCCTCAAATTATTACAGAATTCCCGGCTTCAGTTTATAAAAAGAGAACTTCATACAGAAGGGCCAATAAACTTTTACTATATTAAATCCACCGAGTTTGAACCAAAATCCTACCATTTTCAATTAAATACATACGAAGAACTTGTTGAACTCGACTTAATCAGCCTGATAGAAAAAGGTGACATTAGGGACTCTGAGACAAATGAAAAAATTGCTATTATCTGCACACATGGTGCATATGACAGCTGCTGCGGAAAATACGGGATGCCTGTATTTAATGAACTGCAAAAAAACAGCTCATTATCGGTATGGAGATCAACGCACGTAGGTGCACACAGGTTTTCTGCAAATATGGTTATGCTTCCCGAGGGGATCTATTATGGCAGGGTCGGCATAGATAATGCTGCTAAAATAGCAGAAGCTCATCTTAAGGGAGATATTGTGCTTGATAATTTCAGGGGGAGGTGCTGTTTCCGCCAGCCTTCCCAGGTGTCTGACTACTTCATAAGGAAACAGCTTAGTATCCACGGCATTTATGAAGTGAGGTGGGAGTTTGAAAAGGACAGGGATGATTACATAGCCGTAGAATTCCTGGTAGAAAAAGATAATCTTGGCTACAGCGTAAATTCCATTGTACTTAACAACGCAATAAAAATTAAGACAAGCTGTATTGATGAGAAACTGACAACCATACCGCAGTTTTATTTTTACAGTTTGATCCCGTATACACCTAAGCCAAAAGAGGTGCCTAACCCGGCTGAAAAAAAGGGTTAATTTCCGAGATATTCCATTATCTTCTCAGAAAGGATTTTTGATTTTTCATCATCAGTCATAATTGTATCGGTAACAAATGTTTTAATACCAAGTGAGTTTATTTTTTCGACCTCGCCTGAATCCGAGTCATCAAGTACCATAACATCCAGAAAATCTTTGTAGAGATTTGCAATCTCCGAAGAAGATGCTTCAAGCCCTAGTCCTCTCATTAGCTTGTCAGCAGGGCCCTTGAGGGGTTTGCCGCCTATTAGGGGGCTTACGGCAATTACTTTTGCCGGGCTGTTGACTATTTCTTCCCTAATTCCTTTTACATCCAGAATCGGGCCAATGCTGATGATTGGATTGCTGGGGCAGATAATAATTAGCTCCGATTTTGTTATAGCTTCCAGGACTCCCGGAGAAGGATTTGCTTCTGTTATTCCCCTAAGATTAATTCCCGTTACCTCAGGTTCCATACGGTGCTTGATATAGTATTCCTGGAAATGCATTATTCCTTCCGATGTCTCAATCCATGTTTCCACGGACTCGTCTGACATTGGGAGGATGTTTAAATTCTCAAGGCCAAATGATGAAGCGGTAAGGTTTGTTATTTCGGTTTTAGTTTTTCCTGATTGTGACAACTCTTTTTTAAAGACCTGGGTTGCAAAGTCCCTGTCACCAAGCCCGAACCATGTCTCAACACCAAAGGCGGATAGTGAATTCAGAACATTGAGGCTGTCGTCCTTAAGGCCCCATCCTTTATCAGTATCTATGTTGCCCGAGAGCCTGTAGATAATAGTATCAATATCCGGTGATATATTAAAACCATACAGTTCTATGTCGTCGGCCGTGTTTATTATTAAAGTAAGTTCTTTATAAGGAACCAACTTTGTAAGCCCTTTTAAAAACTTGGCAGCACCTACACCGCCGCCTAAAGCTGTGATCATATTATTTCCCGGGTCAAAATAAATTTTGGTGAAATTTACTCATCTAACAGGTGATAGTAAAGTTTTATTAAACCGGTGCTAAAATTATTTAAGATTTCTTTTGCTTGAAACTTTCCAAACATAATATAGATTTGTCCTATTAATTTAAACAAAGAGGAATAAATATGAGTTATTCATTTTTTAGTTTTAAAAACAGCTGGCTTACAAGAGCCGTGTTAGTAGTGATCGCATTTACTTTTATACTGGGATTCGGATACGTTGGGGTTATTAACCTTACAAATACAGGTGTTTCCACAGGTACTGCAGCTGAGGTTAACGGCGAGAACATACCTCTCGTGCAGTTTTATAATGTAAGAGAAAACCTTTATAAACAATTTGGTGAAGGCCTGCAGAACATTCCGCCGGAAGCGATGCAGTTCTTTAATATCCGTGCACTTCAGCAGCTTGTCGAGGCAAAACTACTTGCACAAAAAGCTCAGGAACTTGGATTCACAGTATCTGATGACGAACTGAGCGAATCAATAAGGACTAACCCATCTTTTCAGCGGGACGGAAAATTTATCGGACTTGAAAATTACAGGAACCTTATTCGCCAGGCATTAAATATGAGTGTGGGAGATTTTGAGAAAGGCTATAAGGAAGAGCTTCTAGTACAAAAAGTTGTAGAACTGATAAATAATTCAGCAAAAATTACGGATGACCAGCTTTATAACCTTTA
>JAUXJP010000020.1 GCA_030624695.1 Candidatus Dadabacteria bacterium
AATATTAAAAGAACAAATAAAGGTATAGCCATCACATCTAACTGCAACTCAAGATACTGCTACCTTGATCCCAGAGAGGGAGCTAAAATAGCGGTAGCTGAATCAGCAAGAAACCTTGCATGTTCGGGAGCATTGCCACTGGCAATAACAGATTGTCTTAACTTTGGCAATCCTGAAAAACCTGAAATAATGTGGCAGTTCAAAGAGAGTATAGAAGGTATGAAAGAAGCTTGTTTAAAGTTAAATACACCTGTAGTAAGCGGAAACGTCAGTTTTTATAATGAAACAGAGGGTGAGTCTGTGTACCCTACCCCAACTATTGGAATGGTGGGACTTATCAAAGATTTAGATAAAACAGTAAACCAGTGGTTTAAAAGTGAAGGTGATTTAATAGCAATACTTGGTGATACATACGATGAAATAGATGGTTCTGAATACCAGAAATTGTTCAATGGAAATATTGCAGGAATGCCTCCAAAAATTGATCTTGACCAAGAGAGCAACTTAATTAAAACATTGATTGAACTGGCAAATAAAAGTATAATTAACTCTGCCCATGACCTTTCAGAAGGCGGTATTGCAGTAGCACTAGCTGAATGCTGTTTTTCTAAAAATAAAAATTTTGGGTTCATTGTTAATCTTGACAACATAAATGTAAAGAAATTAAACATACCAGTGCTGCTATTCTCTGAATCTCAGTCCAGATGCATTGTATCTATAAATAAAAACAATCTGCAAAAATTAAAAGATATAACATCAGAAAACAGTATTAATTTAAAATTAATCGGTGTTGTTGGTGGAAATAAGATGATAATCGAAAATATATTAGATTTACGCGTAGAAGATGTTTACCAGCAATGGGATAAGGCATTTGAGGAAAAACTAAGATAATGTCTAGTTTAAAAGAAGAATGCGGAGTTTTTGGCATTTACGGTCATCCTGAAGCCTCAAATCTTACTTACCTAGGTTTATATTCATTACAGCACCGGGGTCAGGAGAGCGCAGGTATTGTTACTGCTGATGGGTATGTTCTTCATGCTCATCGCCAGATGGGGCTTGTTACCGACGTATTCAATGAGGAAATAATAAAAAAACTTAAAGGTAAAAATGCAATCGGTCATGTAAGGTACTCTACGGCCGGATCAAGTGATAATAAGAATACACAACCCATTCTTGTTTCATTCGAGAAAGGTGAACTAGCTATAGCCCATAACGGAAACCTCACAAATGCAAGAACTCTCAGGAATGAACTTGAACAGCAAGGTTCAATATTTCAGTCCACAACTGATACGGAAGTAATAATACATTTAATTGCAAAAAGCCAGGAAGAGAAACTGGTAAACAGAATAATATATGCATTGAACAGGTGTAAAGGTGCGTATTCTTTGCTATTTCTTACACCCGAAAATCTTGTAGCTGCCAGGGATCCCAGTGCTTTCAGGCCTCTTGTAATTGGAAAACTCGGTAATAGTTACGTTGTTTCTTCAGAGTCGTGTGCCTTTGAATTAATTGGTGCCGAATATCTGAGAGAAGTAGAGCCGGGCGAAATTATTTTTATAAATGACAATGGTCTACAATCCTTTAAACCTTTCCCAGAAGTTAGGCAATCATCTTGCGTTTTCGAGTTAATATATTTTGCCAGACCTGACAGTTACTTAAACAATAAAAGTGTATACCAGGTAAGAAAAGAACTCGGGAAACAACTCGCCAGAGAACACCCGGTAGATGCTGATGTAATTGTAGCTGTTCCGGATTCAGGTGTACCGGCTGCAATGGGCTTTTCTGAGGAATTAAATATTCCAAACGAAATGGGACTATTAAGAAGTCATTATATAGGCAGGACTTTTATAGAACCACAGCAATCTATACGTGATTTTGGTGTAAAATTAAAACTCAACGCAATTAAGGAAGTTATTAAAGGTAAAAGAGTGGTAATTGTAGACGATTCAATTGTGAGAGGTACTACAAGCAGAAAAATTGTCAAAATGGTAAGAGAAGCAGGTGCAAAAGAAGTTCATATGAGAATCAGTTCTCCACCCATGAAATTTTCCTGTTTTTACGGTATTGATACACCATCCCGTGAAGAATTAATAGCCAATTCGCTTAGTCTTGAGGAGATAAATCATTATATAACCTCAGATAGCATTGGTTATCTGAGTATTGATGGAATACGTATAGCAATAGAGAACCATAAAAAGTACGAAAACGGGGAATTTTATTGCAATGCATGTTTTACCGGGAATTACCCGGTAGAGATTACAGATTCCAAACTAAATTTAAAACAGTTAAACCTGTTTCAGAGAAAGAATTTATAGGAAGGGTTCTATATATTTTTTAGTTTATTAAGTATTTCCTGTATCTTACTTATCTGAAATTTAAATTCTTCAAGTTTACCTTTTTCCTTACTAACTACTTCAGGGGGAGCTTTTTCAAGAAAATTGCTGCTACTTAATTTTTTTGAAGTTTTACTTAAATCATTACTTAATTTACCCAGGTCTTTTTCTAGCCTTACAACCTCTTTACCTACATCAATAACTCCTTCAACAGGTAAATTAATTTCCAGTCCCTGAATTACTGATGTAATTGATTTGTTGTTTGCAGAACTTTTAACAATTTTTATATTCTTAGTACTAGACATTATCTGAATTGGAATAAGGTTATTTTTAATAATATTTTCAATATTATTGTTTTCAGGGTTAAGCTCTATGTCAATTTTATCTGATGGGTGTATCCCTACATTTGCCCTGATATTACGGATAGCTACAACAATTTCTTTTATATATTCAATCTCTCTGTATTCATTTTCAAATTCATAATCATCAATGTTAACAGGTGCTTCTTCAAGTAAAATACTTTTTTTCTGACTACCTTTATAACCGGTTTTTGATAAAATTTGATATATTTCTTCCGATATATAAGGTGAAATAGGATGAAGGAGTTTTAAAGAATCTACTAATACTTTTAATAGTATTTCGAGTTTTAATGTTTTTTTAGATGGATCATCACCGTATAGTTCTTTTTTTGATAATTCAATATACCAGTCACAATACTCATTCCATATAAAATGATAAATACTGCTTGCTACTTTATCATATTCATAGTTGTCATAATGCGTATTTACACTATTTATAGTTTTATTTAATTTATTTAAAATCCACTTATCGATAGTTTGTAAATTTTCAGTTTTAATCCTGTTTGAGTATTTTGTATTTTTTTCTAAATTTAATATAACAAATCTGGAAGCATTCCAAATTTTATTCATAAAGTTTCTATAACCTTCAATAACAGGGAAAGAAAGTTTGATATCCCTACCCTGGGAAGCGAGGGCTGTGAGACTAAACCTGAGTGAATCGGCCCCGTATTCATTTGCTACATCTAGAGGGTCGATTACATTGCCTTTAGTTTTACTCATTTTCTGGCCGTTTTCGTCCCTAATAAGACCATGAATGTAAATATCACTAAATGGTGGTTTACCTGTGAATTTTAGTCCCAGCATTATCATACGGGCGACCCAGAAAAAAATAATGTCAAACCCTGTAATTAAAGTCTGGGTAGGGTAATACGTATTAATATCATCTGTTTTCTCAGGCCATCCCATAGTACTAAAAGGCCAGAGACCAGATGAAAACCATGTGTCCAGAACATCTGTATCTCTTTTAAGTTCTACATCCTTTTTATAATATTTTTTAGAGGCACTTTTAGCATCTAATTCATTCTCTTCAACAAATACCTTTCCATCAGGACCATACCAGGCAGGTATCTGGTGTCCCCACCAAATTTGTCTTGAAATGCACCATGGTTCAATATTGTTCATCCATTCAAAATAGGTGTTTTCCCAGTATTTAGGATAAAATTTTATTTTTCCACTCTTTACAGCTTTAATTGCATCTTTAGCAAGTATTTTTGTATCTACATACCATTGATCAGTTAAATATGGTTCTATTATTTCGCCCGATCTGTCACCAATTGGTACAGAATGAATGGTATCTTCTACTTTAACTATTAGTTCTAATGCTTCTAAGTCATTGATAATATTATTTCTAGCTTCAAATCTGTCCAATCCTATATATTTCTTTGGGGCATTATTATTTATTTTCCCATCAATATCTAAAATATTTATTTGTTCAAGATTGTGTCTTTTACCAACTTCAAAATCATTAAAATCATGTGCGGGTGTAATCTTTACCGCACCTGTTCCTTTCTCAGGATCACTATATTCGTCGGATATTATTGGAATTTCTTTATTTACTAATGGTAATATTACATTTTTACCAACAAATTCCTTATATCTTTCATCTTCAGGATGAACAGCAACCGCAGTATCGCCCAACATGGTTTCAGGCCTTGTAGTAGCGACAACTAAAAACTTATTTTTGTCACTAGCAAGCTGATATTTTATATACCAATATTTACCATTTTGCTCTCTTTGTTCCACCTCGAGGTCTGAAATAGCAGTTTTTAATTTAGGGTCCCAGTTAACAAGCCTTTTATCTTTAAAAATCAGACCTTGCTTATAAAGTTCAACAAAAACTTTTCTTACAGCTTTTGAAAGGCCTTCATCCATAGTAAACCTTTCTCGACTCCAATCGGGTAATGCCCCAAGTTTTTTAAGTTGATGTATAATCTGACCACCGGATTCTTCTTTCCATTGCCAGATTTTTTTGACAAATTCCTCTCTGCCTAAGTCATGTTTGCTTATACCTTCTTTTAAAAGATCCTTTTCAACCATTATTTGTGTTGCAATACCTGCATGGTCCGTTCCAGGAACCCATAATACATCGTAACCAGACATCTTTTTATACCTTACGAGAATATCTTGCAAGGTGTTATTAAGTGCATGGCCTATATGTAAGGATCCGGTAATATTGGGAGGGGGAATAACAATTGAAAATGGTATTTTATTTTTATCTGGTTCAGCTTTATAATATTTATTATCAATCCAAAGATTGTAATTTTTATCCTCTATTGAAGTAGGATTATAGCTTTTGTCCATTTTATAAAGAAAGGATACCGGAGAGCCTTTTATTGCTCTCCGGTATATTGATATTTAAATTTCTGCAGTTTCTTCTACAGTAGGCGTAGGGACTGGGATTTCAGAAGGTGAGACTTCAACTTCTATATTCCTATACATTGGGAGACCAGTACCTGCCGGTATAAGTCTTCCCATGATAACATTTTCCTTTAGGCCTCTCAGTTTGTCTTCTTTACCTTCACAAGCAGCTTCGGTAAGGACTCTGGTTGTTTCCTGGAAAGAAGCAGCAGATAGCCAGCTATCAGTACTCAATGAAGCCCTGGTTATACCTAGCAACAAAGGTTCGGCTGATGCTGGTGTACCGCCATTTGACTGTATCTTTTCATTCTCTTCAAAGAATATATGTTTTTCAATTGCTTCACCTACTAGGAAGGTAGTATCACCAGGTTCTTTAATTCTAACTCTGCGTAACATCTGTTTAACTATTGTTTCTATATGTTTATCGTTAAGTTTCACACCCTGTAGTCTGTATACTTCCTGGATTTCGTCGACGAGGTATCTAGTTAGTGCTTTTTCTCCTCTTATTCTGAGTACATCATGGGGATTTACAGACCCGTCTACAAGTTGGTCTCCTGAATTTACAACTTCTCCTTCCCTTACTAATATATGTTTACCTCTTGGAACAAGATATTCTTTAGGATCACCTATTTCCGGGGTGACAACTAATCTTCTTTTACCCTTAAGGTCCTTGCCGTAACTTACCATACCGTCTATCTCACTGACAACAGCAGGATCTTTTGGTATCCTTGCTTCAAACAGTTCAGCCACACGGGGCAGTCCGCCAGTGATATCTTTTGTTTTAGCAGTTGCCCTTGGTATTTTTGCAATAATATCGCCAGCATCTACATGATCATTTTCATTTGCTTCAACAATAGCGCCGATCGGAAGTGCATATTTAATGTCTGCACCTTTATCAGGTTTTATAATCAGAGTAGGATGGTTGTCAAGAATCTTAGATTCAATTACTACTTTTTTGAAGATACCAGTTACTTCATCTACCTGCTCTTTTAATGTTATTCCTACTTCAAGGTCTTTAAATTTAATCTTCCCTGAAATCTCAGATATAAATGGTGTAGTGTAAGGATCCCATTCAGAAAGCAATGTGCCTTTCTTCACTTTGTCACCATCATTAATATTTAATCTTGCTCCTAATACCACTTGATATTTTTCTCTTTCATACCCTTTATCATCGACTATGATAATAGATCCGGTTCTGTTAATAACTACCAGGTTACCGTCAATGTTTTTTACTGTTTTTATATTTTGAAAATTAACATTCCCGTTATGCTGACTCTCAAGTGTACTTTCAGCAACTCTTGCACTCGCTGCACCACCAATATGGAATGTTCTCATTGTAAGCTGGGTACCAGGTTCACCAATTGACTGAGCTGCTACAATTCCAACAGCTTCACCGATATTTACAATTTTTCCTGTAGATAGGTTTCTGCCGTAACAAAGTTTACATACACCTATTTTTGTGTCGCAGGTCAATACTGACCTGACTCTTATTTCTGTTATACTTCCTGCTTCATCTATTCTCCCTGCTGCGGTTTCATCAATTTCTTCTTTTGCTCTTACTATAACTTCACCGTTAACAGGATCTTTAATTTTTTCTATTGAAACTCTTCCAAGTACTCTTTGACTTACCCGTTCAATAATTTCTCCGCCTTCTACAAGGTCTCCTACAAAAATCCCTTCTGATGTTCCGCAATCGAATTCATTGATCATCACTTCTTGAGCAACATCGATTAATCGTCTTGTAAGATAACCTGCGTTTGCAGTTTTAAGGGCTGTATCCGCTAATCCTTTCCTTGCACCATGAGTGGAAATAAAGTACTGAAGTACTGTCAATCCTTCTCTAAAATTGGAAGTAATGGGTGTTTCAATAATTTCACCGGAAGGTTTTGCCATCAAACCACGCATACCGGCAAGCTGTCTTACCTGAGTCTGACTTCCCCTTGCACCTGAATCAATCATCATATAGATCGGGTTAGAACTTGCACCTTTGTAGGTGTTTCCTTTATCGTCTTTTATTTCCTCAAAGGAAATATTTTTCATCATTACATTTGCAACTTCGTCACTTGTTCTTGCCCAAATATCAATTACCTTGTTGTACCTTTCCCCATCGGTAATAAGGCCCTGGGAATACTGCTTCTGCACTTTCGTTACTTCATCCTGTGCTTTAGCCAGCATTTCGTTTTTGTTTTTAGGAATTTCCATATCATGAATGGATATGGATATTCCCGCTTTTGTAGAATATTTAAAACCAAGTGTTCTCATTCTATCAGCAAGTAATACAGTGCTCTTGCCACCAGCTACCCTGAAACATGTGTCAACAAGTTCCTCTGTTGCTCTTTTAGTCATTACCTTATTTACAAGGTCAAAAGGAATATTATCCGGCATAACTTCGTACAGAAGAATTCTGCCAACCGTTGAATCACGCAATATGCCATCTATTCTAATCTTAATTTTTGCATGTATTCCAACTTCACCTGTTTCATACGCCATTGAAAGTTCATCAATACTGGAGAATATCTTACCGTTACCTTTGTCATATGCTGAATCACGGGTCATATAATAAAGGCCAAGCACTATATCCTGGGTTGGGAGAATGATAGGTTTTCCTGAGGCAGGAGAAAGAATATTGTTCGTAGACATTACTAAAGCCCTGCATTCTGTTTGTGCTTCAATTGAAAGAGGGACATGTACTGCCATCTGGTCACCATCAAAGTCCGCATTATATGCAGGGCATACAAGTGGATGTATCTGTATTGCTTTATCCTCAATAAGAATAGGTTCAAAGGCCTGAATACTTAATCTATGAAGAGTTGGTGCCCTGTTTAAAAGTACAGGGTGTTCCTTAATAACTTCATCCAGTGCATCCCATACTATTGGAGCTTCCTGTTCTACAAGTTTTTTTGCTATTTTAATTGTTGCAGCAGCTCCCCACTGTTCTAATCTTTGATAAATAAAAGGTCTGAATAGTTCGAGGGCCATTTGCTTTGGAAGGCCACACTGATGCAACCTTAATTCAGGTCCAACTGTAATTACAGACCTGCCCGAATAATCTACCCTTTTACCAAGAAGGTTTTGTCTGAATCTTCCCTGTTTACCTTTAATAATATCGCTTAAACTCTTAAGAGGTCTGTGGTTATGCCCTAATACGGGCCTTCCCCTTCTCCCATTTTCAAGTAAAGCATCCACAGATTCCTGAAGCATCCTTTTTTCATTTCTTACAATAATATCCGGTGCTCCGAGTTCGAGTAATTTCTTTAATCTATTATTTCTGTTAATTACCCTTCTGTATAAATCGTTAAGATCAGAAGTTGCAAACCTTCCGCCATCTAAAGGCACTAAAGGCCTCAGATCAGGTGGTAATACTGGTATTCTTGTAAGAATCATCCATTCAGGACGGTTTTTGGATTTTCTGAAGGCTTCACAAATTCTTAGTCTTTTTGCAATCCTTGCCCGTTTAATAGGTGATTTAGTTTCTTTAATCTCTATTTTTAACTGTTCGGACAATGATACTAGATCAATTTTTCTGAGCATTTCTCTTACAGACTCAGCTCCCATGCCTACTTTAAAGGCAGAACCGTATTCATCAAGTAGTCTTCTATGTTTCTCTTCACTTATAACCTCTGCAAACTTTAAACTTGTGTTTCCAGGGTCAACAACTATGTAAGATTCATAATAGAGTGTTTTTTCAAGATCTTTTAATGTCATGTCAAGAAGCATTCCAATTCTTGTAGGTATGCTTCTAAGGAACCATATATGCACTACAGGAGATGCAAGTTCTATGTGTGCCATGCGGTCTCGTCGTACTTTAGAGGCAATAACTTCAACCCCGCATTTCTCACAGGTAATTCCCCTGTGTTTAAGTCTTTTATATTTTCCACAGGTACATTCGTAGTCTTTTACTGGTCCAAATATTTTTGCACAGAACAAACCATTCCTTTCAGGTTTAAATGTCCTGTAATTTATAGTTTCCGGTTTTTTAACTTCGCCAAATGACCATTCCTTTATTTTTTCAGGTGCAGCAATGGAAATCTTTACTGCAGAATAGTCTGATGGATTTTTTGGCTTTTCAAAAAGGGTATCTATATCCACTAGTTTGATCCTCCAAATTTATTTTATTCTACGTCTTCTTCCATAAGTTCAATATCAAGTGCCAATGCTTGCAATTCGTTCTTTAACACTTTAAATGACTCCGGAAGCCCTGGATCAAAATTCATATCGCCTTTAACAATTGAATCAAAAATTCTTGTACGCCCAATCACATCATCAGATTTAACAGTTAAAAACTCCTGAAGAGTATAAGCAGCTCCATAAGCTTCAAGTGCCCATACCTCCATTTCTCCGAGTCTTTGTCCTCCAAAGTGTGCTTTACCACCAAGAGGCTGCTGCGTAACAAGTGAATAAGGGCCGATAGCCCTTGCGTGAATTTTTTCTTCAACTAGGTGATGGAGTTTTAACATATACATAATTCCAACGGATACTTTCTGGTCAAATGGATCACCAGTATGTCCGTTAAAAAGTATTGTTTTTCCATCATTTTGCAGATTAGCTTCTTTATAAAACTTTAAAAAATCTGTTTCTTTTGCACTATCAAAAACAGGGACTTTAATTGCTATGCCGTCTTTCATATTTTTAACAACATCAATCAACTCATCGTCTGAAAATTTCTCAAGAAGTTTAAGGAATTCATCCGAACCTTCATAATAATTCCTAAGTTTATCTTTTAATACGTTAATGTCATATTCAGTTTCAATATATTCGTTTAACTGCCTTCCGATCTCTTTTACAGCCCATCCAAGATGTGTTTCAAGAATCTGCCCTACATTCATACGCGAAGGTACACCAAGTGGGTTCAGCACCATATCTACAGGTCG
>JAUXJP010000161.1 GCA_030624695.1 Candidatus Dadabacteria bacterium
ATTATCGTTTACTTCATTAAAAATAATTTCAGGTTCAGAATCATCTTCAACCTCATTTTCATTATCAGAGTCATCCATTAAAATAACATCGGTTTCGTCATGACTCCCATTATCTGTAATATTATTACCCTTGCCGTTTGACAATTCTGCATACCCGGACCCAGGCTCTCCTGTCTTTAAAGAATCCTTCTCTATTTTTACATCTGATTCATATTTATTATTCAGGCTTTCTGCCATCCTGTTAAAGCCCTGATAGGTATTAAGAATAGAGATGTCTTCCTTTGTAGCAGAACTTACATCGATCCGTTCTCTATAATCACCCAGTGAGATTTTATCCATAGCATCTGCCAGTTTAATCATTGATTCGGTTGAAACCGTAGAATTGGGGGGGGCCCTCATAAAGGCAAAAAAGATAAGAAAGAGTGATAAAGCTGAGCCGATCAGCAGACTCCATACCAGCAAATATGTATCAAGTTTAAGGTTTGTAGGGGGATTTAACCCCAAGACTATTGTTTTATTTTTAGGGCCGCTTATTGTAAATCTTTTAGTATTGCCAAGAGTATCATTCCCGAAACTTTCCTCCAGTACACCATTGCGGTCAAGCAGCTTTATATAACTCACTGATTTATCAGAGTTAAGAATATTATTAGCTGTAGAAGGAAAATTCGAGACACCAGTCAGCTTGTCAGTGATATCCGAAACCTTGTATTCAAGAAACTTGGAAGGTGAATTGTAGTGATGAAAGAATGCAACGCCTAAAGCTATTGCAATACATATAAGAAAAGTAAATATGAGTATTGATAAATTTATATTGCCTTTTGATGATTTAAGAAACATCAATAGTAACCTGCTTTGATACGGAACTTTCTAATACTCCATAATACAATTTAAGGAATATTAAGTAAAGCTATAAAAAAGAGAACAGCTTATTTACAGGAAAAATAATTAATAGAGTATTAAATGTTATAAAGCGAATAAAAAACTTTAAGCTGGTTTTACGCTTATTCTTGTTTTGGTTTTGGTGAATTTTTCAAATGAAATTACTCCGTCACTTAATGCAAAAAGAGTATAATCCCTACCTACACCCACGTTTGATCCGGGATGAAAAGTAGTCCCTCTCTGCCTTACAAGAATATTCCCGGCTTTAACGGTTTCTCCGCCAAATTTTTTAACACCGAGTCCCTTTCCCCTCGAGTCTCTTCCGTTTTTCGAACTACCGCCACTTTTTGTAGTTGACATAAGAAGTCCTCCTATTAACTATCAATACTGTTAATCTTTACTGATGTATATTTTTGCCTGTGACCCATCTTCTTTCTGTATCCTTTTCTACGTTTAAATTTGAATACAGTAATTTTAATTCCTTTTTTCTCACCAAGTATCGTACCTTTTACCTGGGCAGTCTCAACAACAGGAGTACCAACTTTCACATCCCCCTCTCCATCAGAAACCATTAGAACATCACTGAATTCGACTTCGGAACCTTCGTCACCTGCAATTTTTTCAATATCAATAATATCGCCTGGTTTAACCAGATACTGTTTACCGCCTGTTTTTATTACTGCTAACATAATAATCTCCAGAATTTATAAAGAAAAACAGTTTGCCATGTAAAGGTTATGGTTGTCAAACTATTTCTGAAATACTAAATTTTTCATATAAAATTCCATTATATTTTAATGTCTTATGACAGTTTGTAAACACCTAAATTAATATATTCGGAACCTTCTTTTTTTAATTCACTTTTAACAACAGCTATGTGATCAATAAGAAATTCTTTTTTGTCTATTTTAAGAGTTTTTTCTTTGATCCCTAATCCCTTTTTTATTCTGCCAATTGTAATATGAGGTATAAAATTTCTCTCCTCTTTTTCTATCTCCATGTCAAAAAGGTCATCTTCAATTAATGTAAAAAGATCATGTAAATCTTTACTATTACTTAGCCTGAGCACCAGTACCCTCGGCCTTCTAAAATCAGGGAATGCATCAATATGTGAGAAACATAGTGTTATTGGTTGGGTATTTTTAGCAATATTTCTTACCTTACAAAGAATATCATCCTTAGTATTATTCTTTACACTGCCCACAAATTTTAGTGTTATATGAATTTTTTCGGCTTTTTCCCACCTGACCCCTGAAAAAGATTCATCCGCATTTAGTAAAATCCGGGAAATTTCCTTTTTTATGTTATCAGGCAGTAAAGCAGCTACAAATATTCTAGGCAAAATTTTCCTTAAAGAATATTATCTTTTGCACCAGGTTGGAAAGCGTTTTGCTCCGCCTTTTGTAAGTCTTACCTGGTTTTCACCGTTAAAGTACATCAAGTATATATCGCTGTTAACATTCCTGTTTGAACTGAATGAAATAAAATGCCCGTTAGGGGTCCATGAAGGTGTTTCATTTCTACGTGTACCGGAAGTCAACTGTTTTATACCGCTTCCATCAGGATTAACTGAAAAAATATTTGCTACCGAGCCAGTAACATTCACGTATGCAATTTTATTTACCTTCGGGTTAGGAGACCACGAGGGGTCTGTGTTATAACCCCCTGATGTAATCTTCCTGATATTACCCCCTCCTGCATTCATGACATAAATCTGCGGGCCTCCAGACCTGTCAGAAGTAAATGCTATCTGTCTGCCGTCCGGGGACCATGTGGGTGAAACATCAATCGAATACCCCTTGGTCAACCTTTTTAAATTTTTACCGCTTGCATTAGATGTATAAATATCACCATTAGAACTGAATGCCAGTCTTGAACCATCCGGAGACCACTCAGCGCTTTGTTCCAGAGAAAAAGTTGATGAGATTTTTGTATCTCTTACCCTGGGAGTCAAATTCATCACATAAAGGTCCTGGTCCCAAACCTTATCAGAATTATAAACAAGTTTTCTCCCGTCCCTGGAACAGTTGGGAGACATTACAAGTGCATCATGTGCAGACAACTGTCCACTGTTAAATCCGTCATAGTCCATAATGAACAGATCTCTTTTTCTTCCTCCAACAACAACCACAACCCTTGAAGTAAAGAACCCATCAATTCCGGTAAGTTGCTTCATAATTATATTAGAAAACCTATGAGCTGCTTCCCTTATTTTTCCTGGACTCGCGTCATAGGTCCTGCCCCCAAGGGGACGTTCCTGTCTAACATCAAAAACTCTTAGTGCAATTTTAAGATTCGTGCCTGTTACCTTGTACTGGCCGGCAACAACATAATCTATGCCTTCTTCGAACAGTGCCTGGTAATCAACATTTTCTCCTCTAATAGCAGAAGTAGTTCCCGGCACAAGGTTAAAAAGGGCTGCATTTTTTAAGTCATTCCTTAATACTTCAATAAATTTGGTTGCATTTTTGTTTTTTGAACCGAGACTTTGAAGCGGCGGTATCAGGATATTTATTTTTTCTACTGTCGGGGAGGTAACATCAGGCAAAACAATCTGAGAATAAGTAATTTCCGAAAAAAAAATAGAAATAAATAATATGGGGATAATAAAAAATCTTTTCACTATTGCCTCCGGTGCAAGTTAATTTAGAATAATATAAATAAAATTATTGAAAGAATATACAAAATTTATCAGGAATATTACTTTTAGTCTTCCAGCTCTACATTCCAATATGACACATCAACAAAATTCAGGAATGGTTCCCATTCTTTGTACCTTACCGCTTTGATAAATACATTGGAAAATGG
>JAUXJP010000092.1 GCA_030624695.1 Candidatus Dadabacteria bacterium
AATATATTATTACTATATTTTATTAGTATTGTATATATAGAAACAATTATATTAGAATTACTGAGAATTTCAACTATTAATTTATTTACCTGACCGGCTGATCAGAATTATAGGGGTATCTGTATTTTGTACAATTTGCTGCGTTAAATTCCCAAAGGTTTTTAAGTATTTTCCCACTTTTCTAAAACCAAGAATAACCAGGTCGAACTCTTTAGAATGACTAACAATTTCATCCACAACACTATCTTTCTTAATAATTCTCACTGAAAAGTTTCCGTTTTGCATTAAATCTTCTGCAGTTTTAAATATATCAGTCCGAGCTTTTTCACAATTTTCCCATGTCGAATACTCTGGTAAAATCTGAACAAATTCTATGGCAGGATTACCGATTCTATTTAGTGTACCTATAATCCTTGCGAGCAGCTCGCCGTGTTCGTTATTGCCCGCTACAGGGATAAGCACTTTTTTTACTTCTCTGAATTTCCACTCATTAGGTGCCCTTAATACAACAACATCACAATTTACATCATTAATAAGTTTCTCAAGTTCAGAACCGTCGAGATTCTCACTCAGGTTAGTAAGGCCAAGAAGCAGGCTGCTGCAGTGAGTACTGATTGAAACTCTTTTAATTTCTTTCCAAACATTGTCAGCTACAGTTGTCAGGACTTCAGGATATAAACCCTCAGAAAAAGAGGTCTTTAGTGATTCATTTAATACATTTTGATTATTCCTTATTCTCTGATGCTGATCCTCTTCCTGGTTTGTTGGCGGTGTTACAACAGTCAAAAGCTGCACTTTGCCGTATTCAGGAGGTACTATTGCACTTGCAACCGCTACCATAGAAGCCGCATTTGTCGGATTTACAATCGGGACAAGCACCAAGGGTTTATGGCCCCTCAATACCGAAAGCCGAGGATCAAATGCAGAAGCAGATGCATCTACAAGTTTAGCACCCTTGCTAAATAGTATAATATATAAGAACACTCCTAAAAGTAGCCATATCAAAGTAATTAACCCTGCCAGTGGAACAACAAAACCCTGAAAAACTGCCAACATCAGACAACATATAATCCCTATTACCGGAAGAAAAGGATAAAATGGCATTTGAAATGGTATTTTTGAGATATCAATCCTTCTTCTGATCAGAATAGCCAGAAACTGGGCTATAGAAAAAGTTATTAGGAAGATAAGGCTTGCTGCAGCACCTGCAGATTCAACGTTGCTGAATATAACAATTATTAAGATCGTTAAAATCGAAGTTGCATATAACGACCTAGTGGGCGTCTGATATATATCATGCATAAAACCAAGTTTTTTCGGCAAAGTCCTGTCAACTGCCATCTTATAGGCCACCCTTGATGCACCGAATATATTTGCATTAAGGGCCGAAAGCATCGATAAAATTCCTGCAACGAGTACCAGCCAGTAACCAAAATTACCCATGTAATTTTTTGCACTAACTGCAACAATCTCCTCAAGATAATTTGAACCCATAGAAGCAATGGTCTGCCCGCTGCTCACGCCAACAGTTGCAATTATAAACAGCAGGGGAATATATATTAGAAGTGAAATTCCCAGTGACAGTAACATTGACCTTGGAATATTCTTTTCGGGATTTTTAATCTCCCCACCTACAGCTGCAATGAGGTCAAAGCCATGCATTGCAACAAATGTATATCCCATCGCTATCAACAGGCCGGTAAATCCATTTGAGAAGAAAGGGTGCAGGGTGCCTGTTATTTCGCCCGGGCTTTTCTTAATAAGTACGAAGAAACCGGCAGCAATCAATATCGAAAAAATTATTAATTTCCCGATATTTACAAAGCCTCCACCGCCTCCTCTTTTTTTTGATAAAGTAAACGTGTAAAACAAGGTTGCAAAAACTGCAAACAGGTTGATAATCAGTATTGAAGATAACCAGCCCGGTGGATCGCCGATAAACTCTTCCCAAATCACATTAATTACAATTACGGTAAACGAAGCAAACCCTATTGCATACAAAACAGCTGCTAGAATTGATGCAAGCCATACGACCCAGCCGACGGCAAAGGCTGATTCAATGGATAAAACCTTTTTTGAGAAAAGGTAAGTTCCTCCAGATTCGGGAAAGGTCGAAGACATCTCAGCGTAGCTTAAAGCTACGATCATCGCAATAACACCGTTTAAGAAAAATGCCAGGATAGCACTCGGCCCCGATGTGGCGAAAGCTATACCGCTTAATGCTAATATTCCTCCACCAACGATACCACCGACTCCAATTCCGGTAGCTCCAAGTAATCCTATTGTCCTACTACTATTTTTATCCATTAAACAGTTTTGAGTGTATAAAATTCTGTAGAAAGTAAATTGTGTGTATAAGCAGGGATGATATCATGCAAACTGCAGCTCTTCTTCCATGACCCCGTTAATAAAGTTGTGCAATTCTTTATTGTCGGTAATTTTAGCATCTTCAACGGAACCAACAAACACTATCTTACCATCATGTAAGAAGGCAATCCTGTCAGAGACTGCAAAAGCACTTTCTATATCGTGTGTAATAATTACACTCGTAATATTAAATTTCTTATTCATATCAATAATAAGATCATTGATACGGATAATATTAGGCGGATCAAGTCCGGTTGTAGGTTCATCGTAAAGCAGAATTTTTGGCGTTTTGGCTAAAGCACGCGCAAGACCTACTCTTTTTTTCATTCCGCCGCTAAGATCTCCGGGCATTTTATCTTCAATATCAGGAAGTCCAACAAGTGCAAGTTTCTTTTTAACAACCTTGTCTATTTCCTCTTTGCTTAGAGAAGAATTCTCAACCAGTGTATATGCAACATTGTCCCATACAGGCAAAGAATCAAATAGTGCCGACCCCTGGAAAAGCATACCGATATTTTTTCTTACATTTATGAGTTCGCTCTCAGGCATAGTTGTTATGTCACGGCCATCTATGACCACTTTACCGCTATCGGGACTCAACAGTCCGTTTATTTCTTTTAGGAGAACACTTTTACCTGAACCACTGCCGCCAAGCACGGTAATTTTTTCGCCTTCAAATATATCCAGGTCCAAACCATTATGTACAACTTTTTGACCAAAAGTTTTATGTACATTTATTAATTCTATGATTTTCTTTTTATCCATATCTAAAAATTGAGTTCCGGATATTTACTTTACTCATATTTAATAAAAATTGAAGCAATATCATTTATTTTAAATCATTTTATAAATAGGTAATTTATCTATTTACACTAACCTATAATGGAGTTAAACTTAGTAGGTTCAATAGGTAATGAATCTTTATTCATTAGTAATTATCTAAAAACTTGTAATAATATTAACAATTTAGTGAGGTTATAATTAATGGCACACGTATTACCCGATTTACCATACAGCTATGATGCCTTAGAGCCGAGTATAGACGCCAAAACCATGGAAATTCATCATGGAAAACATCACCAGGGTTATGTCAATAACCTTAATGCTGCTCTTGAAAATCATCCTGAGCTTCAGGAAAAATCTGTTGAAGACCTGATCTCAGATTTAAATTCAATACCCGAAAACATCAGAAATGCAGTCCGTAACAATGGTGGTGGACATGCAAATCACAGTCTTTTCTGGCCATGCATGGGTCCCGATGCTGGTGGAACCCCTGAAGGCGAATTGGCTGATGCAATAAATAGTGCTTTCGGAAGTTTTGACAACTTTAAAGACCAGTTCTCAAAAGCTGCTGCAACACGATTTGGCAGTGGATGGGCCTGGCTCTGTGTTGATAATAACGGCGACTTAGTAGTCACATCAACCCCAAATCAGGACAATCCGATTTCTGATGGTTTAAAACCTGTACTTGGACTTGATGTCTGGGAGCATGCTTATTATTTAAATTATCAAAACAGGAGACCTGATTATGTTAATTCATGGTGGAATGTTGTTAACTGGAATCAGGTAGTACTAAACTTTAGCTCCGCAAAATAAATCAGACGGCAACCGGAAGGCTGGTTATAATTATTTGTTATAATCATGTTTAGATGAGGATAGATAACAAGTTGTTTTTCCTTTATCCAGCCATTTTATCATATAAGCACTGATTATATTATGCTTTGAAGTTGAGAAAGTATTAATATGCTCACGAGAGTAAAAAAAAATGGAAGTCGAATATAAAGATATGAGTGAAAATAAATCAAAAGTTGAAGATTTTGAGCCTTTTGTTGGCGATGACGGCGTCGATGTTGACATTGAAGATGGATTAATTGAAGTTGACGAAAGTAGTATTGAAGCTGCAAAAAAAGAGGAGGAAGAAGACGAGTGGGTTCCTGATGAACAACTCAGGCTTCTTTATGTCTATTTTAAGGATATGGCAGTGGAACCTCTGTTTACTGCAAAGCAGGAAGTGGAAATTTCGGCAAAAATAAAAAAATGTGAAGCTAAAGCCAAAGAACTGAATTCTTTTGTTACTCAGCTAAAGGCAATGAAATCAAGAATTCGTAAAAATCCGGCCAAGTTAAAAGTTCTGAATAAAAGAATTGAATGTCTCTCAGCATTCACTAAAGTTTTTTTTGAATGGGCACAAAGACTAAAACAAAGATTTGTAAAAGCTAATTTAAGATTAGTAATCACAATTTCAAGAAGATATATGAGCAGGGGACTTCCGCTGCCTGATCTCATTCAGGAAGGAAACCTGGGACTCATGAGGGCAGTAGAAAGGTTTGACCACACGAAGGGTTATAAATTTTCTACTTATGCTTCATGGTGGATTCACCAGGCAATTCTTAGAGCACTCCAGGGACAGACAAGAACTATTAAAGTTCCCGTCTATCTTTTGGAACAGGCTAACCGTGTCTACAAAACAAGTGCTAAGCTTGCTAAAGAGATGGGGAGAAAGCCCACACCTCAGGAAATTGCAGAGGAGTCCGGAATTTCTGTAGAAGTAGTAAAAAGAATTCTGAATTCTACAAATGATGCAATAAGCCTTGATACACCTGTACTTGATGGAGAAAAAACAACTCTGCTGGATTCAGTTTCTGATAAAGAAGCCATGATTCCAGATTCTGTAATTGCCAAGGCCTCACTTGCGGAGAAATTGAAAGAAGCCCTGTTACTACTAAACGAAAGAGAAGAAGAGATAATAAGGCTCAGATTTGGTATTGACCGCCAGAGCACTTATACCCTTGATGAGATAGGAAAAAGGTTTAATCTCACAAGGGAAAGAATAAGGCAAATAGAAAAGGCAGCTCTTGGAAAACTTGCAAACTCCAATATTAAGGACCATCTTGA
>JAUXJP010000190.1 GCA_030624695.1 Candidatus Dadabacteria bacterium
ATGCAAGAAGACTCCAGGTACAGGAAAGAATGACTGTACAGATAGCAAATTTTTTAAATGAAACCCTGAAGCCAAAAGGGGTAGCCGTGGTTGTAAACGGATATCATCTTTGTATGGCAATGAGAGGCATAAGGAAATCTGATGCTAATATGCTTACAAGTTCTATGCTTGGGGCTTTCAGGAATGATGAAAGGACCAGGGCTGAGTTCTTAAGCCTGATAGGGCAGAACAGCCAAAAATAAATATATTGTTTGTTGATTATCTTAATAAAGATTAAAATATAAGTAACACTATAATTCTAAAAGGAAATATGTACCAGATAATTGTTACAGGGCTAAGCCATAAAACAGCTCCCCTTGAAATACGGGAGGAGTTTTCAATAAAGGATGAAGCATATAAAGAGGTTCTATCTGACCTTAATTCGAGAGAGAGTGTACTTGAAAGCCTTGTTCTTTCTACATGCAACAGGACAGAGCTTTATGTGGTAACAAATGATTATGAAAAATGTATCAATGAAATTAACGATTCTCTTCTTAATTACCACAACCTGGAAGAAAAAATAATCAATAATCATTTTTATTCATATACAAATGAGCAGGCTGTAAAACATCTGCTTAGGGTTACATCAAGCCTTGATTCCATGGTTGTGGGTGAGCCCCAGATACTCGGCCAGGTAAAAAATTCCTACAATTTATCTTTTAAAAATGATTCTACCGGGATTATCTTAAACAGGCTTTTTCAATACGCATTTTTTGTCGCCAAGAAAGTCCGTTCAAAGACAAGCATTGGTTCCCTTTCAGTATCAATCAGCTACCTTGCTGTTGAGCTCTCCAAAAGGATATTTGAAGACCTTTCTGACAGGACGATATTGCTGGTAGGAACCGGAGAAATGGCAGTGCTAGCAGCTAAAAATCTTATTAATTCCGGAATAAAAGATTTATTGATTGCAAGCCGTACTTATGAAAATGCAGCAGTCTTATCAAAAGAACTTAACGGTACTGCAATTAAATTAGAGGAAATCTATTACAGGCTTAAAGATGTTGATATAGTGATTACAGCTACAGGATCAAACAACTATATTTTCAAGTCCGAACATGTAAGCCAGGCCCTGAAACTCAGGAAAAACGAACCGATGTTTTTTATAGATATTGCAGTCCCGCGTGATGTTGACCCCAAGGTAAATGACATACCAAGTGTCTATCTCTATGACATTGACGATATGCAGGGAGTCCTCGACAACAATATCAGCTCCAGGAAAGAAAGTGCAAGAGAAGCAGAGTCTATAGTTGATAACCACGGGGACAAGTTTATTAATTGGTTAGAGGGTTTAAAAGTACTACCTACAATAGTTAAATTAAGGGAAAGAATGGAATCAATCAAGAGATCAGAGCTTGAAAGAATTTTCGGCAAACTCGACACTCTTGATGATACCCAGAAAGAAAGTATCAGTAATTTTGTCGACAGGTTAATAGGGAAAATGCTTCATGAACCTATCACTAACCTCAAAAGGGAGAGTTCCTCATCTCTTGGTGCTATTTACTCGGATACAATTCAAAAACTTTATAACCTCGATAAAGAACTGGAACTGATTGAAGATATGGAAGATGATGTTACGGATCGGAACTAGGGGAAGCCAGCTTGCCCTTTGGCAGGCCCGGTTTATAAAATCAGAAATAAATTCTTTATTTCCTGATATTCAGATAAAAATTGATGTTATAAAGACCGAAGGGGACAAACTTGTTAATTCACCCCTTTCTGAAATCGGCGGGAAAGGTGTATTCGTAAAGGAGATTGAAGAGGCCCTCCTGAATAATAAAATTGACCTTGCAGTACATAGTTTGAAAGATATGCCTTCCGTTTTACCGGGAGGTCTTATAATAAGTGCCGTTACCAAAAGAAAGCATGCAGCGGATGCCCTTGTATCAAGAAATAATATTCAGCTCGAAGAGTTAAAACCCGGCTCCAGGGTAGGGACAGGCAGTCTGAGAAGAAAGGCCCAGTTATTGTATCACTATCCATGGCTTGAAATAGTACCAATCAGAGGGAATGTGGAGACGAGGCTTGATAAACTGGATGGTGAGAACCTGGATGCTATTATCCTTGCAGTTGCGGGGCTCCAGAGAATGGGGTTTGGTGACAGGATAAGCCAGATAATAGATACGGAAATACTTATACCTGCTCCGGGCCAGGGGATTGTTGCAGTTGAATCAAGAGAAGAAGATGAGAATACTAATAATATATTAAGTGGTTTAAGTGATTTAAATTCAAAATATGAATCTTTACTTGAACGTTCATTCCTGAAATCACTTGGAGGTGACTGCAATATTCCGGCAGGATGTTATGCAAAAGTTGAAGGAAAAAGCATCAGTTCAATTGCATTTATTTCTGATGAATCGGGCAATAATATGTTTACAGAAAAAATAATCGGCAAAGTATCAGAATCAGAAAATCTCGGTGCAACTCTATTTAATATGTTAATAGAGAATGGTGCATCCGGTTTAGTTAAAGATATTTCTTAGGTGTTAAATCTATCTGGCTAATATTAAAACTACTTTGTATCTTCGTTCTTTACGCCGTAGTCTTTTATTTTCAGTTCGATTATCTCAGCATTAAGCCTGTACTTTTCGGCAATAAGTTTTTGTTTCTCTATTTCAAGTGCTTTAATTTCTTTATGCAGATCCTCAATAGCATCGCTTGATTCGGTCTGCTTGCCTTTTATCTTATCAAGTTCGGTCTTCACATTATCAAATTCTTTATTGATTTTTTCGTTTTTACAGGACGTGGTAAGAAAAGCTGAAAGAGAAAGAGTAATAATAAGTAAGCTGGTTAGTAGTTTCTTCATTCTTGAAAACCCTCCGGGAAATTTTAAATCTAATGATAAATAAAATTATATATAATAAGTTGAAAGTCAACAAATTATAATATTTTCAATAATAAATGAGTATTAATATTGATAACTTGACATATATTCTAAGATTTAATAAACTGTTATTTCCCTAACGCGGGGTGGAGCAGCTTGGTAGCTCGTCGGGCTCATAACCCGAAGGTCGCGGGTTCAAATCCCGCCCCCGCTACCATTCTTTCAAACTAAAATTTAATCCACAATTTATTCAAGTAAATATTTTTTTAATAATATAAGATATTGTGGACGTTACCCTTTATTTTAGAATTAATTTGAAATTTAAGGAACAAGTTTGAAAGAATGGTAGCGGGGGCGGGATTTGAACCCGCGACCTTCGGGTTATGAGCCCGACGAGCTACCAA
>JAUXJP010000011.1 GCA_030624695.1 Candidatus Dadabacteria bacterium
AGGGATTTTCAGTTCCTCAAAAAAAAGAGGCGAAGTAAAATCCAAAAACCAAAGAATTAAAGAACTTGAAAAAGAGATTTCAAATAAGCAGTCCCAAACTGAACCGCCATCAACAGGTTCGGGTGCATCAGGATTCAGCAGCCCCTCCGGTTAAAAAATGAAAACAATTCAGAAACCCTCCTGGATCAAAGCTAAAATTCCGGGCGGCAAGAACTACAACCACCTTAAAAACCTTGTAAAGGAACTACAATTAAATACCGTCTGTGCCGAAGCCAAATGCCCCAATATTGGTGAATGCTGGGGCGCAGGAACCCTGACATTTATGATCCTTGGGGATACTTGTACACGTAGTTGTGGTTTTTGTCATGTCAAGACAGGCAAGGGCGGAGAGCTTGACTGGGAAGAGCCGGAAAGGGTAGCAGAAGCTGTAAAAAAACTTTCCGATAACAATGCCCAAATCAGGCATATTGTTATTACTTCAATTAACCGTGATGATAAAAATTATGAGAGTGCCTGTATATTTGCTGAGACTATAAATAAAGTAAGGACGGCAAATCCGGAAATTAAGATAGAAGTACTGATCCCTGATTTTAAAGGGGAAAATCATGCGATTGATGAAGTCATTGAGGCTAGGCCTGACATACTTAATCACAATATAGAAACAGTTCCCCGGCTTTATAGCCACCCACAGATTACCCAGTCTGGAAAAACAAGGTACGTAAGACCGCAAGCTGATTATAATAGGTCCCTTGATCTGCTTGAAAGGTCTAAGCAAAGCGGCCTTCTGACTAAAACGGGCATAATGCTGGGACTCGGGGAATCCTATGATGAGGTAATTGAGACTTTAAACGACCTTAACCGTAAGGAGTGCGATATTGTTACAATTGGCCAGTATCTCCAACCGACTATTGACCATATCCCTGTGTCAAAGTTTTATCATCCGACAGAATTCGAATCACTTAAACAGTACGGCGAAAAAGTAGTAGGTATCCCGCATATAGAATCCGGACCGCTTGTAAGAAGTTCATATCATGCCGAGAAGCAGCTGATTAAACTAACAAATAACGCGTAAAAATGCATAATGAAAAAAATGTTCTTGGCGGCGAACTGCTTGAATGCAGCATAAGCCCCGTAACCGGTTTTTTCAGAGACGGCTGCTGCAATACAAATGAACAGGACCAAGGACGTCACGTAGTTTGCGTAGAACTTACTGAAGAGTTCCTCAAATTCTTAAAAAGCAGGGGGAATGACCTTTCAACCCCACACCCTGAATTTGAATTCCCGGGGTTAAAGGGAGGCGACAGGTGGTGCCTGTGTGCACTAAGGTGGCAGGAAGCTTTAGAAGCCGGTAAAGCACCCCAGCTATATCTTCAGGCTACCCACGAGTCAGCCCTGCAAGTCCTTTCCCTCGAAGATCTGAAAAAATACGCAATAGATTTAATCTGAATCTATTGATTATTCTTTATTAACAATTAACATCATATCCCGTTATGAAATACGTAATCTTACAGGGCGATGGTATGCCCGATCACAAACTACCTGAACTTGGAAATAAGACCCCTCTAGAGACGGCTAACACACCTAACCTGGACTATATAGCCAAAAGGGCAGAAACATTCGGCATGGCAAAGACCATACCGGGAGGCCTTCCACCGGGAAGTGATGTAGGCAATCTAGCCGTGCTGGGTTATGATCCGACAGTTTATTATACAGGAAGGTCACCGCTTGAAGCTGCAAGCATTGGCGTAGAACTTTTCCCGGGTGACGTAACCCTTAGATGCAACCTGGTAACACTTGGTAAAGAAGATGAAAATACTATTATGGCCGACTATAGTGCAGGTCATATTACTACAGAAGAAGCAACCGAATTAATCAATGCTGTAAAAAATGAGCTTGATGAAGAAGGGATGATTTTTCACCCCGGCATAAGCTATCGTCATCTTCTTGTATGGTCCGGTGGCAATAAAGATGTTACCACAACACCCCCGCATGATATTTCCGGAAAGTCAATTGATCCTCATATGCCGGCCGGAGCAGGTTCGGAAAAATTAATCAAACTTATAATAAAATCCCGTGAAGTCCTAAAAGACCACCCGGTAAATAAAAAGAGGGTCGAAAGGGGTGAGAACCCTGCAACAAGTATCTGGCTCTGGGGCCAGGGAACGGCACCTAAAATGCCAACACTTGAAGAGCTTTACGGTATTACTGGTTCCGTAATTTCTGCCGTTGACCTTGTGAAAGGCATCGGCCATTATGCAAAAATGAATGTTATTGATGTGCCTGGAGCTACAGGTTACCTGGATACAAACTACGAAGGCAAAGTGGATTATGCAATTGAATCACTAAACAGTTGCGATCTTACCATGATCCATATTGAATCAACCGATGAAACAGGGCACGTAGGGAAAGCAGAGCTAAAAGTACAGGCCGTGGAAGATTTTGATAAACGTGTTGTGGGAAGGGTGCTTGAGAAAATAAAGGCATTTAAAAACTACAGGATACTTGTGATGTCTGACCACCCTACCCCTATTGATATAAGGACCCACACAAGTGACCCCGTACCTTTTGCAATCCTGGATTCAAGTGATGACTCAGTAAGAAATGAAGGCCATGTTTATACTGAAGATTCCGCAAGTAATTCTGAAACATTTATTGATGACGGCTGGAAACTTATGGGAATGCTCCTAAATAAGAAATAATTATAAATTATTTCTTAAACCGGCTTGCAATTAATAATGTTAAGTGTCATGCTGAATTTATTTCAGCATCCCCAGATCCTGAAACTAGTTCAGGATGACAAAGTTTAAACTTTTTTATAATTATTGCTTCATTGCAGGCCTAAATAAATTAATCATTTAATCCTCGAAATCCTTAACTTCATCCCAAAGCTGATCCATCTCCTCAAGTGACATATCCGTCAAAACTTTCCCTTTCTCTTTTGCCAGGTCTTCAACCTTCTCAAAACGCCCTATAAACTTTTCAGATGCCCTGTGGGCTGCAGTCTCGGAATCGATCTTAAGATGCCTCGCAAGGTTCACCGTCGCAAAAGCAAGGTCCCCCCATTCACTTTCCAGGTTTTCCCTGCTCCCGGAATTAATTTCCTGTTCTATCTCATTTATCTCTTCTTTGACCTTATCCAGGACATCCTGGACATTGTCCCAGTCAAATCCAACCTGTGACGCTTTTTCACCGACTCTCTGGGCCCGTAGCAGCGCAGGCATTGTCCTTGGTATATTTAGAAGTCTGGTTTTTCTTGATTTTTCTTTTAATTTTTGTTCATGCCACGATTTTACGGCTTCCTCGGCGTCCTTTGCCTTTTTCTCACCGAATACGTGTGGGTGGCGCCTTACAAGTTTATTATGAAGCTGGTCAAGCACATCCGTAATGTCAAACTTATCCTCGTCCTTTGCAATCTGGGAAGCAAAAACAACCTGCAGGAGCAGGTCCCCGAACTCTTCAATCATATCTTCAGCCGTTTCCGATTCAATTGCCTGTACAGCTTCATATGCTTCTTCAATTATATAGTTCCTGATTGACATAAGATTTTGCTCTTTATCCCATGGGCATCCTTCAGGGCTTCGCAGGTGACTGGTCAAATTAACAATATCTTCAAAGTTCTTCTTCATAACTTTTACCCCGGGTGTATAATTATAAAAAATAAACTAAACACTAAAATCAAAAGTTTGCAACAATGTCTGATTATGTCCGAAAAAATCCCTAAAGCAAGTGGCTCAATTTTTATATATTCCCGTGAATATATAATTGAGACTTACGGACAGGACGTTTGGCAGCAAATTTCAGATAAGCTCACAGAGGAAGAGAGTAAGTTTGCAAATTCCGTATGTTCACCTAACGAATGGTACCCTGTTTATTTACTAAACAAGGTTTTAAACATTTTAGAAAATCTGCAATCAATAGAAGATAAAAAATCAATTATACCTATAGTAGAATATATAACAGAAAAAGACCTTCTTCCTGTATTTAACCTGCTTCTAAATCTTAAAAACCCGGTATTCGTGTTGCAAAACGTCCCATCAATCTGGAACAGGTATTTTGATACAGGCAAAGTTAATATTGAGCTTTCAGATTCCGAAAACAATCATTTTCAGTATTCTCTAACCGAAGGCACAGATGAGAATGTTTATTCCGGTGAGGCTATCTGCAGACACGGTACTGTTACCTGGATAAAGACCGCGCTTGAAATAGCAGGAGCATTAAATATAGAGGTCATTCATTCAAAATGTCGTTACACAGGCGACCCGGTATGCATTACCGATGTAAAATGGGAATAAGTTTTAAACAATAAATTCCTTTTTATACCTGGTGAGATTTATACAGCCCTTTTCTGTAACCAAAACAGAATCCTCAATCCTGATTCCCCCGAGTCTTTCATAATACAGGCCCGGCTCAACCGTTACTACATTACCATTTACTAGTGTCTCATTATTAAGGCTAATTCTCGGTGGTTCATGTATATCCAGCCCGAGGCCATGGCCGGTGGAATGGATAAATCCCTGCATTTTACCGTTTATTTCCTCAGTTTTAAATCCTCTGTTTTTAAAGATCTCAACAATGGATTTATGTATACTCCTGGCTTTTACTCCGTTTTTTATCATTTTTAGCCCAAGCTTTTGTCCTTCAAGTACTGTGTTGTACATATTAATAAGTTCCGAGGATGGTTTGCCTTTTACCACTGTCCTTGTCATGTCACCGTAATACCCGGTAGCCTGCGATTTTGGAAATATATCAATAATAATTGGCCTGTGGGCATAAAGCTGTCCGCTTCCGGTATTGTGGGGCATCCAGGAATCGTTTCCCCCTGCCACAATAGTATGCGATGCTGTAAACTCATGGCCCGCGAGATAGCCGTTAATATAACTTTTAACCCTCTCTGATGTTAAAGCTGCACCTTTATAATAGAGCCTGTTATTTTTTATATTTGACTTTGCAACCACATTTATTGCAAGGTCCATTGCCTCTACAGTTTTTTTTAGGGATTTTTTGAGATATTTTATTTCCTGGTCTGTCTTAACCAGTCTTTCGGGATAAAACATACTTCCTTTTGATACGTTTACCCTGTAGCCTCGTTTCCTGAGCCCGTCGGCAAAGTAAACTGGAAATTCCTTCTGGACTTCTATGGTTTTCAATCTTTTTTGCCTGAGAACAAGGTCTGCAATATCAAGGATATTTATATTTTTAACCCCCTTTTTTCTAAGGATTTTTACACATGCGGAATATGATAATACTTCTTCCGCTTTTGATTCAGATTTGCCCCTTTCGTATTCAAGGTCATTTAAAATCAGGGTCTTTTTACCCTTACTTTCAATAAAAAGTACTGGGTCAGGAACAAAAAATCCGGTTTTATAATAGAGGTCGGAGTTATTTTCACTGCTATCGATAATAAGGTAATTTTTATTTTTCATAATATATGACTATACCAAGATTATTTGAGCAGTTAAAACTTATACGGGTATAAATATGGTGGTTGTACTAAATTTAATACTTTTATTATCACTCGTGTTTTGGGTTGGCGGCATGTTCTTTTTCTCATTTGCTGCTGCACCCAGCATTTTTAAGGTATTACCCAGGGAATTAGCAGGTGATGTTGTCGCCGATATATTCCCGAAACACTATCTTATTTCTTATGTCTGCGGTTTTTTGATATTAGCGGTTCTTTTAATTAAAAAATATTTATTTGAATCCACAGTGCGGTTTATAAATCTAAATTTAGTGCTGGTAATTATTATGCTTGGGTTATCGGTATACGCAGGTGAGATTGTACGGCCCCAGGCTGCTGAATTGAAAAAAGAAATGAGGACAGTTGAATCAGGTTCTGATGAATATAAAAAACTTGATAACACGTTTAAATTTATTCACCTTAAATCCGTAATTTGTAATATAATTGTTTTTATATTTGGAATTGCAATCATATTCATAAATGCTTATAATTATAGAGTGTATTGAGTAGATTCAGGAGGTATCAGATGTTTTCAGTAACTGAAAAAGCCACTAATGAGATAAAAAAACTTCTAAAGGAAGAAGATTTTGACAATGCCTTTCTCAGGGTAAGGATTATCCCCGGCGGGTGCTCCGGATTTTCCTATGAGATGGGGTTTGACGATGAGTCTGATGAAAGTGATAAGGTCATTGAGTCTGACGGCGTAAAAGTCGCAATTGACGAGCTTAGCTATCCATACCTGGATAATTCCGTACTTGATTTCAAAGATGGATTAAACGGTACGGGTTTTGCCATAGAGAATCCTAATGCAACCGGATCTTGCGGGTGTGGGCAGTCTTTCACCGTTTAATATCCATATTTTAATTCACTAAATTATCCCAATATTGTTAACCTATATCACTTATACCTGTAGGTTTTTAACCGTAAACAGGAAATATATAGATATATCTGTTTCAAGGGGAGATTTAGTATTTATGGAATTGTATAAATTTACTAATCCTATTAATCGAAATATATGTTATTATTTGAAGTTTAATTTAAAATTTTCTTAACAATTATTGGAGTATTGAATGACAAAACCTCCCAAAGCACTGGTTGCCCACGAAGAGGCAAAATCTTACAATAGAATAAAATCTAAACATGTAATTGAATACATGTATGATGATTTTGTACCCTGGCATGCACTTCCGGATTTCAGGCATAAAATCGATGCTCCCAATGGAAGTAAAATAGAGCTTGTGGACGACCCCGCTGTAATAGTAGGAGTTGGTACGCTAAAAGGCACAAACCAGAAAATGGCCATTATAGCCCAGCAAACTCCTTCAAATGATGATGAAAGGGCTAAATTTAATTACGGCTTGGTAAAAGCCGATGGGTACGGCCTTTCCTACAACATGATGGAGTATGCTGAAGATAATGGGCTCATGCTTAATACCTTTATAGATACGGTAGGCGGAGACCCATATGAATATTCTGCAGAAAAACTGCAGTCATGGTTAATTTCCTATTGCCAGTCCAAGATGATAGGGCTGCAAACTAAATCCATATCGGTTGTATTGGGCCTGGGCGGCAGCGGCGGTGCAATTGCAATCCAGCTTGCACATAAAAGGCTTATGCTCTCAAGAGCAGAATATTCCGTAATTACAGCAGAAGGCTGCTCTGCTATTCTGTTTAGAAGTGCGGACAAGGTAGTGGATGCACTCCAGGTACTTCAGCCTACCGCTGAATATATGAAAAAATACGGAATCATCGATGACATTATAAAAGAACCGGTCCTGGACAGGCTCGATTATCTCGAATTAACTATAGAAAGACTGAAAAAAGCAATCATAAAATCTTCAAAAGAACTTGAACATTTTGACGTTAAGTATTTAAAGAAAAATCTACAGGAAAAAATTGACATGGTAGGGAATATGGAGCAGGACCCCAGCCGTTACAGGGGAATTGCAAAGAAAATAAAAGCCTCCATACAGTCCTACTTTGCCAAACCTGCCACACCGGATGTTTCTGAAATGCAGATAGCCCTTTACGGTTCGGAGCCGTATTTCTGTAATGATGAAAAAGACGCTGAAGGCAAGACTACTCGCTATGGTTGCAGGAAACAGTTTACCCGTGAAGAAATCCACGAAAACATATCTGCCTGCCCCGAATGTTTTAAGCCGGAAACCCTCAATTCAGATGAATACCTTGAATTTTTAATTGACGACGGCACTTTCAGGGAGATCAGGGATGATCTGACAACCGACCATATTGACTCAAGGTTCAGATTTTACGATTATACATCTTCGAGGGAAAAAGCAGGTAAACGTACTGATTCCAAGGACTCTCTGGTCATTGGGTATGGACATCTTAATAACTATAAAGTAGCAATTGCTGTTTGTGATTTCAGGTTTATGGGCGGATCAATGAGTGCTGTGTTTGGAGAAAAGATGAAACTTATTGTAGACCACGCTATAAAAAGAAATTTACCGCTAATAACAGTAACCGCCAGTGGCGGTGCCAGGATGCAGGAAGGCACAGTCGCACTTTACCAGATGGGTAAAACCATATCTTCCATATTAAAACTAAAGGAAGCAGGTCTGCCACATATTTCAATACTCGGCCATCCTACAACAGGTGGTGCTCTTGCAAGCTACGCAGTACAGGGTGATTTCATAATTTCCGAACGTAAGTCAACCATTGCATTTGCCGGAGACAGGGTTGTAAAGCTGACAAGCGGTGGGAGGGGTGTGGATCCTGAGATTATGACATCTGAGTTTTACGAAAAACACGGTGGGATACATCTTGTAACGGAAAGAAACCAGTTTAAATCTGTAATAGCAGGGGTACTTCATGTAAAAGGCTTTAATGTGGCAAAAGTACAAAACCCTGAAAAAGAGTTTAATGAAGACTGGTATTAACTATTTTGGCATATATTTGCCGTCAAGCTCTTTGACCCTTTTCACAATATCAAAATTATCCAGAATTTCTCCCTTTTGCATCTCGTAAAGGAAATTTGCATTGTCTCTTGGAGCATCACTCTTTACATTGGGGTCAAAGAATACCTCTTTGGTATGAACAAGCCCGGCCCTGCTGTAGGCAGCAAGTTCGTATTTCATACCCATCCTTAATGCATCGCATGGACACGCTTCAACACAAAACCCGCAAAATACGCAGCGCATGAAATCAATGTTGAATACTTTGGGCCTTCTTTCAATTCCATAATCATCGGCTGCTTCAGCAACAATCGAAATAGCTTGCGTAGGACAAGCGACTTCACAGAGTTTGCAGGCCACGCACCTAATCTCACCCTCATCATCCCCGGGCATAACATGCAGTCCCCTGTAATTTGGCGGAAGTTCCTTGACCTCTTCAGGATACTGTACGGTTATCGTATTAAAGCTTAGTAAATGCTTTAGAGTTATCCAGAGTCCTCCAAAAATCTGAGGAAAATACATTTTTTCAAAAAATGTAAGTTCGGGATATTTAATTTCTTTAATTTTTATAGCCATTTGAGCAACTAAATATAACACATATTTAGAACATAATTAATATAGATTTGAAAATTCCTTAATTACCCTCCTGTACAGAATAATACCTGAGACAATGGCAAAAAATATCAATAATAAACCGTTATTTATATTACCAAGCAGTAATTTTCCAATCCCCATAAGTGAAGTTATAACAAAACACACACCCAGCAGCCAGTTAAATATTATGGGCATGAAAGGCGTTGTTTTTATATCAGGGTTATTGGCCGAAACAGGGCTCCAAAATCCCCATGGACGTACTTTCTTATAAAATTCACTGAGCTTTGAACGGGGTTCGGGTTTTGTAATAAACGTTACAAATACCCAACTTATAATTGATACCGGTATAACTATAATCTGGTATTTCAATTCAAGCTCTAAGTCGTTAATCCTTGTATATACAATAATTAAAATCATTGAAATCAATGAAACCCCAAGCGCTGTAATCTCCGACCAGGCATTTATCCTCCACCAAAACCACCTGAGTATTAAGACAAGACCTATACCCGAACTCATAGCCCAGACAAAAATCCAAGCATTTCCTATATTGCTTATCTGGAATGCGATAAAGCCGGAGACAACCGTGAGTAAAAAAGTAATAAACCTGGATATAGAAACATAGTGCCCCTCTGTGGCATTCTTTTTTATAAACCTTTTATAAATATCGTTCAGGAGATAGGAAGAACCCCAGTTAAGCTGAGTGGAAATCGTAGACATAAATGCCGCAAGGAACGTAACAAGCAGAAGCCCCTTTAGCCCCGGGCCGAGAAAATCCCTTATCATAGCTACATATACTGCTTCCTGGTCACCATTTGTAACACTTGCCGTCGGAAATACTATAAGTGAAGCAAGTGCAACCAGCACCCAGGGCCAGAATCTTATTATATAATGATTGACCACAAACCAGGCCATACCAAGTACTGCATGTTTTTCATTCTTTGCAGACAGAAATCTTTGGATAAAATAACCGCCGCCATCAGCGTTATGCGATGACCACCAGATTACAGTAACAAAAATCAGGAATGTAAAAAAACTGGAGGATAAAAACCCCGTCTTATCACAATTTTCACACGAAGTTATTAAAAATTTTAGATGCTCCGGGTCAATATTATTTATCTTATTTACAAAGCTGTCATAACCACCAATCTGCTGGGAGTTGATTACTACGTAGGCAAGGATTATTGTTCCGGCTACTGCAAAAATATATTGCAAAAAATCCGTGACCACAACACCCCAAAGCCCTGAAAGCATTGTATAAAAAAATGCTATGGAAAGGCAGAAAATCACTGCATATAGTTTATCAATACCAAAAAATACACCAAGTACCTTTGACATTGCTGCCACGACCCATCCAATAACAATAAAATTAAATATGGTAGAGAAATAAAAGGCTTTGAAACCCCTGAGAAACGCTGCGGGCTTGCCGCTGTACCTAAGCTCAATAAGTTCATTGTCGGTAATAACTTCGGCCCTTCGCCAAAGTCTGGAGAATACAAAAATGATAAAAACATGGCTAAAGATATAGTTCCACCAAAACCAGTTTTTCCATATACCCTCAGTTCGTATCCATCCTGTTACTGCAAGCGGAGTATCGGCCGCGAATGTTGTCGCAACCATGGAGGTCCCAAGAAGCCACCACGGAAGATTCCTGCTCGAGACAAAATATGAAAGTATGCTTTTGCTCGCTCTCTTCCTGTAATAAACCCCTATTAGCACTGTAATAAGGAAGTATAAGAATACTACTCCCCAATCAAGTCTATCCAGATTCGAAAAAAAAGAATTATTTAAAGGCATAGATATAGCTACTAAGAATAGTAACTAATAACTATATATAAAATGTATGACTAATAAATTAATATTTTATTACGCGTTTTAGCTTCTTGGCCTGTTTAACCCAGCCATCTACCATTTTTTGGCTTGGCAGCTGTCTGACGCATTTCTTTTTCTTATTAACCTGAGTCATTTTTTCACGAAGATTTGCAGATTTTCTTTGCGCAAGTTCTTTTACAGTGTCAACACCGGAACATTCAAGCAAATCACTGTATTCACTCCCTACACCTTTGACCCTGCAAAGATCAGCACGGTTGACCCATCCGAGAATCATTTTCTCAGTAATACCGGAATCTTTGGAAATAGCTCTTCTTCCCTTTTTATCCGCGCCCGCTTTTAAGAGCCCTTCAAGGGTGCTGATACCGGCCTTCTGAAGCTTTTTACCGTTTGCTTTGCTTATCCCTTCCACATCAGTAATTGTTGCCATTATACTCCTCCAGCAATTTTATTAAATTTAATACTTTTTATAAAT
>JAUXJP010000136.1 GCA_030624695.1 Candidatus Dadabacteria bacterium
AAAGAACCAAAAATCACGGCTAAACAAAATATCCTAAAAATTAATAGTTTTTCCTAAAAGCATTTAATTCCTCCCCATCCCTAAATTCTTTCTTAACGAAAATTTTGTAATGCCGGGTTTTCAATTGCTTAATGAGCAATTGAAGCTGGACTTACTTATTAATCGATTCACTTATCAACCTGGTAATAACAACTAAAATACAACTATCTAACCATCAAAAATAACTCATTTTTTTTATAAAATGATTATTCAATTTAACCCCTTGAATTCTTAACTGCTTCTACTATAATAATGCCTTTGCTATTAAATTTTCATTAGTTTCATAATATTATGGAAAACACAAAAATATTTAGTGGAACTGCCAACAAACCATTGGCGGAAGCGGTATGCGAATATTTAAACGTATCTCCCGGCAAGCTGGAAACAAGACGTTTCAGTGACGGTGAGATGTTCGCTGAAATTGACGAAAGTGTAAGAAAGAAAGACACATTCGTTATTCAACCTACTTGTCCGCCCGTAAATGATAATTTAATGGAACTGCTGATAATTATCGATGCTCTTAAAAGGGCCTCAGCTGGTTCAATCTCGGCAGTAATACCTTATTACGGTTATGCGAGACAGGACAGGAAAGTCCTACCGAGGGCACCAATTACAGCAAAACTCATAGCTGACATACTTGTAATAGCCGGCATAGACAGGGTAGTTACCGTAGACCTTCACGCCGGTCAGATCCAGGGGTTTTTCAGCGTACCTGTAGACCATCTCTTCGGATCACCCGTAATTAATGAATATTTAAAAGAAAAATATGAAGATGAAGACATTGTAATAGTTTCTCCTGACGCAGGCGGCATGGAAAGAGCAAGAAAATATGCCAACTTTCTTGGTGCTGAGCTAGCTATGGCGGATAAAAGAAGGACAGCACCAAATGTTGCCGAAATATCATATGTAATAGGCGATGTTAAGGATAAGACAGCAATAATTGTTGACGACATAGTTGATACGGCCGGCACTGCTACACTTGCTGCAAAGATACTAATGGCGGAAGGTGCAAAAAGCGTGTCACTTTGCTGCACTCATGGTGTTCTTTCGGGCCCTGCAATAGAAAGGATTAACGATTCTGACTTTGATGAGGTTATAATTACCGATTCGATTCCCCAGGACGAAAACATTAAGGCATGTGATAAAATCAGGGTACTGAGCTTAGCGAGCCTGCTTGGAGAATCCATAAAAAGAATATCAACCGGAGAATCTATAAGTTCTTTATTCAATTAGAGAAATTTGAGGAGTAATAAAATGGCTAAAAGCACATTAAAAGCTAAAAGAAGATCAACACTGGGCAAAGCAAGCACAAGAGCACTTAGAAGAGAAGGCAATATTCCTGCTGTTGTATATAGTAAGGGTAACGAAACAGTCCCATTGGAATTAAACCCGAAGGACGTTAAAAATGCATTCGCAACCGATGCCGGAAGAAACACCCTTATCAATATCGAAATTGAAGGCGATGACAAAAAGGAACATAAATTATCAATTCTACGAGACATACAGATGGATTATTTATCAAATACTGCACTGCACTTAGATTTCCTTGAATTAGACCTGAAAGAAAAAATTGAAGTTAAAATACCACTTGTTTTTTCCGGACGTGCACAAGGTGTTAAGGAAGGCGGAATTCTGGAAGAAATGATAAGAGAAATTAGTGCAATATGTGTTCCCGCCGATATACCAGACAATATAGAACATGATGTTACTGAACTTGAACTTGACCAGGGCGTACAGATTAAAGATCTTGCTCTTCCTGATGGAGTAGTAGTTACCGGTAATCCTGAGGATACAGTTGCAATGGTACACGTACCAAGAGTTATGGTAATAGAAGAACCAACTGTTGCTGAAGGTGAAGAAGGTGAAGAAGGCGAAGAAGGCGAGGAAGGGGCAGAAGTTGCAGAAGGCGAGACACCGGCAGATACAGATGAAAAAGCAGAAGGTAGTGACGGTGAAGGTTAACAAATGGATTTCCTAATTGTCGGCCTTGGCAATCCTGGAAAAGAATATGAATTAACAAGGCATAATATTGGCTTTATAGTGCTTGACAATCTTGCTGACAAAGCAGGTATTGAAATATCAAAATCAGCACACAAGGGCATACTTGGAAAAGGCAATTATTTGGGAACCACTGTTTATCTTTTCAAGCCTTTAACATTTATGAACAAAAGCGGTGAGGCTTTAAAGGAAATAAAGAATTTTTACAAGATCCCGGCAGATCAGATCATTGTTGTTCATGACGAGCTGGATCTCCAGCTTGGGGATATTAGGTCCAAGTTTGGAGGCGGAACAGCAGGGCATAATGGGCTAAAATCCATTATAGATAATACAGGTAATAAAGATTTTCACAGAATAAGAATAGGGGTTGGGAAGCCCGAATATAAGACGCAGGTGGTTGACCATGTACTTTCTACTTTCAGTGAAGAAGAATTTAAGGGCCTGGACAAGATTATTGATAGGGCAATAGAGGATGTTGATTCAATAATATCCCAAAAATAAATCAAATTAAGATCAAAAAATTATATTAGTTCACAAGGAGGAACCTTGACATGAGTCAGGTCTTTGCAGGTCATATAGCGATAATTATAGGTGTAATTGTATTAGCCTATGCTTATTTTGTTTACAGGGGTTTAAAAAGCCTTCCAGAAGGAACCGATAAAATGCGCGAAATTGCTGCGGCAATTCAGGAAGGCGCTATGGTATTTCTCAAAAAAGAATATCAGATAATATTAATATTTGTTGCAATAATATTTATTTTACTAGGAATATCTATCAACTTTGCAACCGCATTCGCCTACCTGGGTGGTGCTGCATGTTCAATCCTTGCCGGTTTCTTTGGCATGAAAGCAGCAACTCATGCCAACGTAAGGACAGCACATGCTGCCGCAACCGAAGGTCAGGGCAAAGCACTTCAAGTCGCTTTTAAAGGCGGAAACGTTATGGGACTTTCCGTTGCGGGTCTTGGACTTCTTGGTCTTGCAGTTGCTTTCTTTATCGGGATAACAAATGCCGAGATTCCCGGGGATACAGATGTTCTCAAGACATTCCTTGTGGATTTTGGAGGCATAGTCGGTGGATTCGCCATGGGCGCAAGTACAGTAGCTCTGTTTGCAAGGATCGGTGGTGGTATCTTTACAAAGGGTGCAGATGTAGGTGCAGACCTTGTTGGTAAGGTCGAGGCCGGTATTCCTGAAGATGACCCCAGAAACCCTGCAACAATTGCTGACAATGTAGGTGACAACGTAGGTGACGTAGCCGGTATGGGTGCTGATCTTTTTGAATCCTATGTAGGTGCAGTAATTGCAACTATCGTTATTGCCGCAAGTATGGAATCAAACCAGGTGGCCCTTATGGCAATCCCTGTGATATTGATCGCTACCGGAAGCCTTGCATCTCTTGTGGGCGCTAAAACAGTTGAATGGTATAAAAATCTTGAACCTCACCTGGTACTTAGAAAAGCAACTATGTTTTCCGGAGTATCATATGTGGTTCTTTCACTGGTTGTTCTGCTTGTTACCGGACTTGTAGACGGAATAGCAGGAAAGCAGATTATGGGAATATTTGGAGCATCCGTTCTTGGACTTGCCTCTGGTATCCTGATTGGAAGAATAACTGAGTACTACACTTCAGGAGCCCCGGTTAAAAAGATAGCAGATGCTTCACAAACCGGTGTTGCAACAAACATTATTGAAGGTATGGCAGTTGGTATGATAAGTACCACAGGCCCCGTTCTTACAATCGCCGCTACAATAGGTTTCTCCTATATGTTCGCAGGGCTTTACGGAATTGGTATCGCGGCAGTCAGTATGCTTGCAACTATCGGTATCACAATGTCAGTTGATGCATACGGCCCTGTAGCAGATAATGCCGGTGGTATTGCTGAAATGGCTAAACTTGGTCCTGAAGTCAGAACAATTACAGACAAACTCGATTCACTTGGAAACACAACAGCCGCTATCGGTAAAGGTTTTGCAATTGGCTCTGCTGCACTTTCAGCACTGGCCCTTTTTGCAGCCTACACAAATGCAGTCGGACTCGATGCAATCAACATTATAAACAGCAAGGTAGTAGCCGGTTTGTTAATCGGCGGTACGGTACCTT
>JAUXJP010000065.1 GCA_030624695.1 Candidatus Dadabacteria bacterium
GCCTTAATCGGTCTGCCTATATATGTTAGCACTGAATCTTCGATTCCGCTCATTAAAGCATTAATGGCGGGAGGCGCCAGTGGCGGTGCGATGCTGGCATTCATGATCACCGGGGCAGGAACGAGTGCGTGGGTTGTTGCCGGTATTGCAACGTTTCTGAAAAAACGGATTATTAGTCTCTATGTTCTATTCTTATTAGCGGGGGGAATTCTGCTGGGATATCTATATGATCTTTTGTTGGCGACAGGGATATAAAAACGAGATTTGTTTCGGGAGGTCATGTTCAGTCCCATTTGAAAAAGCTCTAATGATATCGAAATAATTACAACCTATTTCTATTTTTACAACTTTTTGAATGGATTTAAAATTGTGGAGAATAATAGAGATAGCTATTTATCGCAGAGGCGGTATTAAAGAAAATAGGTGTCCCTATTATTCGCAAAAAAATTACCCCCTCTACTTATATAGATACAAAAATAGGGTGAAAATACAAAAGATTTGAGAAAAAAATTTAAAAAATTTTAACAGCAGCAACAGCAGCAGGGTAAAAATTACACCCTAATGTTGTTGCTGTTCTATTTGTTACTGTTCTTACTTGTTGCTGTTAGTGTGGAAAAATTCCACTAGGGGGTGTGGAGAATTTCCAGTAGGGTAGTGGAAAAATTCCAGTAGGGGGGTAGGATAATATTTACCTCATCATACGGAGATTGATGAAGAATTGGAGGAAAATAATTTTATTTTAAAGAAAGAAGGATTTTTTAAATCTTTTGTCGTATTAATATTAAGATGTAGAAAAATTGAAAAAGACTAATTCTTTTAACCGCTGGTAGCGATTCGATTCAATAAGGTAGATATATATTCTTGAAGTGTGACAAAGAACCATCCCTGATATACAGGACGGCCTCTGGGAACAAATGATTTTATAGAAAGACTTGAAGGACAGCTTAAGAGACTTTTTAAGTTAAAGCCGAAAGGAAGGCCTAAGAAGAAAGTTAATAAATAGGTGTCTGTCCTTATTATTCTCCTGGTTATTTAAGATACCTCGAAAGGGGACGTACATCTGTAAGTGGTGCCCAAAATGAATAAAACCAATGAAAATTATCTTATACTTCCTGATGACCGTCAACTTTGCTTTGCGGAATTTGGGGATCCAAAGGGTCAGCCTATTTTTGTTTTTCATGGCAATCCCAATTCGCGGCTGCTCTGGGGCGTGATACCGGGTTCGCCTTTTTTGCCCAATGTCCGTTTGATCGCGCCAGACCGGCCCGGGTTTGGGCGGACCGATTTTAAAGAGGGCGTGACCACGCTTGAGAACTGGCCCAATGACATTACGGTTCTGGCTGATTCGCTGGGAATAAAAAAATTTGCTGTTTTTGGCCCATCCGGGGGCGGACCATATGCCTTATCCTGCGCCTGGAAAATTCCGGAACGTTTGACTTCAGTTGGCATCTTTGCTAGTGTCGGACCATTTATCCCGGAAACAGATAAGAACATAGCTGCTCCTGTTCGTATAATGTGGGCTAACGTACCGAAATTGCCTGGGCTGTTCAAGTTGCAAATGAAACTGTTTGCTTGGCTGGCTAAAAAATACCCTAAGCTTTATATTAAAATGGTCCTTAAAGAGTTTAGTGAAACCGACAGAAAAGATTATGAGCGTCTTAATATCGCTGAGTTGATTCAAGTTGATCGCAATGAAGGCTATCGGCAGGGGGGTATCGGCACTTGGTATGACGTAATGATCCCTGGTAATTGGCCGATACCGCTGAAGGAGATCAAGACCAAGGTTTATCTCTGGCAGGGCGAAGAAGATATCAGTGTTCCCCTGTCCATGGGGCAATATATAGCTGAGAAGCTCCCCAACTGCGAAGCAAAATTTATTCAGGGTGTGGGGCATTTTTGGATCTTTGAGCATTTAGCTGAAATGTTAGAGAAGCTGGTGGAGCGACAATAATAGAAAAGATTTTACTTTTTGGCATAAACAGCCCACTATTTTATATGGTTTTCAAGAAGGTATTTTCACACAGGTTTTACACATTTTCCCCATATGTCATTCCCTCGAAGGCGGGAATCCATCTTCTCTTTTCCATCTAAATATTACTCACTAACAACCAATACACTTCGCAACTATTTTTCAAAAAAAGAAGGATTTTTGAAATTTTTTGCCGTATTAGTATTAAGATATAGAAAAATTAGAAAACACTATTTCTTTTTGCCCGCTGGGGGCGATTCAATAAGGCAAATATATATTCCTGAAATGTGACAAAGAACCGTTCTCTGACACATATTATGCTACAGTGAGCAAAGTGATTTAAAAAATCGAGCGGGAAAATGAAAAGTGATATTGCAAGACTTAACCCCATAATATCCTGAGTACTTTCATAATAAATTATAAATGGAGGTGATTTTATTAACGGTACAGTGTTGCTGACCGGATCTAACGGTTTTCTGGGTGCACAAATAGCGCTACGGGTGTTGAATAACACTGATCATATCTTGTATGCTATGGTCAGGGCTAAGGACAATGAAGCGGCAAAGCTTCGTCTCTCGCGTGCCTGGTGGGACTGGCCGGAACTTGTAAGTGCTATCGGGCATAGAGTCATCGTGCTTGCAGGGGATGTATCGGTATATCAACTTGGGCTCAGTGATAAGCAATATAATGACGTTGTACGCCTTGTGACCTATATTATTCATACTGCAGCAGACTTGCGCCTTAATGGTCCGATTGATCAGTTGAGGAAAACCAATGTACATGGAACCGAAAATATGCTTGAACTTGCCTTTGCAGCACAGAATGACCACGGTATCGCTCGTTTTTCACATGTCTCAACCGCTTACGTGGCTGGCGGTAGAACAGGAGATATAGAAGAAGAATCCTTGACCGATGAATATGGCTTTTACAGTAATTATGAGATTACCAAGTTTGAAGCAGAGTTGCTGGTAAGAAAGGCAAAGGCACAATTACCTGTTTCTATTTTTCGGCCGAGTCAGGTGGTTGGTGATTCCAAGACAGGTGCCATAAAGAGGTTTAATACACTTTATTTTCCGTTACGGCTTTACCTTAACAGAAAACCCAGAGTTGTTCCGGTAAGCCCTTCATTGAAGGTGAACATGATTCCGGTTGATTATGTGGCTGATGCAATCACAAAACTCACTTTTATACCGGAAGCAGAGGGACTCACATTTCATCTGGTCACACCTTTTGATAAGCAACCTGCTGTGCGTGATTTGATTGAGTTTATGCGGAACTGGGCTGATGAGCGTTTTAGCGAACGTATACCACGTCCTTTGTATCTTCCTTTGCCTGTACCTCTGACCAGGGTTCGATTTCGTGCTCAGGGGTTCATCGAGCCACGTAATAAAAAGACGTTATCTGCCCTGGCAGCTCTTGTACCTTATTTTAAAGAGCGACGGAGGTTCTTACGAGATAATGTGGACCGGATCCTGGGAACTTATGATTTTCAATGGCAGGAAGTGTTTCTGCCGATCTTGAATTACGCTGCTTATATGGGTTTTTTCCATCGTTCAGAGCGCACTGTTCATGAACAAATATTGCACCGTCTGAAAAGTGACAGCATGCCGATCTCATATTACGACTTTATCGACGGTAAGATTGTGCCCCGCAGCAACAAGCAGGTACGCAAAGAGATGGTTCTGGCGGCAAATGCGCTGAATGCCATGGGCATCAGTAAAGGTGATTGCATAGCACTAATGGGAGTTAACAGCACATCCTATATTGTACTTGATGTTGCTATAAGTATGCTGGGAGCCGTGAGTGTACCATTGTATATATCCAGTCCTCCTGCGGAGATTGATTTAATACTGAAAGAGACAGAGGCAAAATTACTGCTGGTTGGAGTTCCCGATATTATTAAGAGACTCGCTGAACTTAACATAAAGATTCCTGTGGTATCATTCTACCGGGCAGATCCAGTTGGCTCTTCAGAAAAGGGAATTATCGGCTGGCAGGAATTTTTAAGCAGAGGGGAAGGCGGTGAAGAAATCAATACTGCCCCGGTTAATTTTGATGATCTGGTCACCATACGATATACCTCTGGCACAACCGGTAGAGTTAAAGGAGTCTGTTTTACTCATGAAAAGTTACGCTGGATGGCTGAGGCTATCTGCTCGGTAATGGAGTCCTGGAAAGCTCGTAATCGTGAGATCTCCTATCTTTCCTATTTGCCCATGAATCATGTGATTGAGGGCATAATCACAGCTTATTCACCTTATTATACCCCGGCTCCTTTTCATATTTATTTTCTGGAGAATATGAAGGATTTGCAGAGTGCACTTAGAATAGTACGACCAATGACTTTTTTTTCGGTTCCGAGATTTTACGAGAAAGTATGGGAAGGAATACTGAAAAGCCGTACAGGACGTAAATATATTAAGGCGACTAAAGGCCTGAGAAGAATAATACTGCGTAAAGCGTTGAGAACAGCCGTATTGAATGTTGCCGGACTTAATCGCTGTATTCGAATTGCTGTTGGCTCGGCACCAATAAGTGTGAGTTTACTCGATAATTTTCAAAAACTGGGTATAGAGATTCTAAACGCATATGGTCTTACGGAAGCCCCCCTGGTAACGGTTAATAGAGTAGGCGCGAACAGGATTGATACAGTGGGTGAACCTATGCCACATACTGAGATACGCATTGCTGATGATGGTGAAATACTGGTTCGAGGGCCTCAGGTAGCAGTTGGTTATCTTTGCAATGAAACAGAACATGTATTTAAGGACGGGTGGCTCTATACCGGGGATTTGGGCTATTTAACTGAAAAGGGAAGTCTGGTTTTGCAAGGGCGTAAAAAAGAAATTATTGTCACGTCCTATGGTAAAACTATATATCCCGGAAAAATTGAATCGATGCTTAGAAATAATAGGTACATAGACGAGGCTTTGGTAGTGGGTGAAGGAAGACCATACTGCAGCGCACTGCTGTGGGTGACTCATAACGGTGATAAATTTGATAGGATTGATTCCATTGGAGAACATATTAAAGATGTGAATCATCAGCTTTCGCATCCTGAACAGGTAAAACGCTGGGCGATTTTGCGAAATGGCCTTTCAATCAATGGTGGAGAGCTTACAGCGAGTCTGAAACTAAAGCGCCAAGAGATATTATTACCTTTATCAGAGTTGGTAGAGGCTCTTTATAGCGGAGTGTCATATTATCATGAAGACTTAATGCACGTAGGAGAAGCTGAAAGAATAAAGTAGTAGCGTTGAATAAATGACAGGGGGCGGTGGTTCTTTGACACACTAAAATATGACAGTGGTCCTATGGCATATTTATTGATTAAATAATTAATTAAAAAGGTGAAAAATAGAGGAACAAGAAAGCTGATTTTTGGCTAAATAAGGCAGATAAGTATATATAGAATTAGAGGATTAGCAGTTTTTATGGAAAAAAATAGCAAGGCTCTAAAACGTAGAAAATATAAGGGTTTCTGCGTTTTTTTGTTAGATAAGATGGTGGGAGTGCTTCTAAAATATGGAGAAAATGAGGTAAAAAGGGCAAAAAGTTGTATTTTCAGGAGGCTGAAAGCTCTGCAAGATAAGGGTTTTAGAGAAATATGGTCATAACGGCGTTTCTTGAGGTGGGTTAAGGTGATTTGTTCATATTTTTAAAATAGGCACTTAAAATAGCTTAAAATGGCTTATTTTTGATGTGGGCGGAAAGTCTTATTATATAAGGCTTTCAAGAAGGTATTTTCCCACAGCTTTTACACATTTTCCCCATTTATAAGTAAATATTGTTAGTAATAAGCGCATTGCAATACACCCTTACATTTGTTATCCCTGCTTAAACTTTTGTCGTTCCCTGAAAGTGGAAATCTGTTTCTATCTATCTTAGCTCTTTTGCCTTATTTTCCTGAAATATTTATCAAAGTAATAATATATTACATAAACTTGTAATAATAAAAAACATATGTTATAGTGTATATAGTTATATAATTTTAAAGGAACGAGGTGTAATAAAATGCCTACATTATATAAGAATTTAGGTTTTAAAGTTAAAAAATTAAGAGAGAAAATAGATATATCACAGTCCAGTTTGGCGGAAGCATTAGGTGTAGATCGGGTGACCATTTCAAAAATA
>JAUXJP010000185.1 GCA_030624695.1 Candidatus Dadabacteria bacterium
TCCTCCGATTAAATTGCTTTATTGAGTTGTTCTGTTTTGTCGGTCTTTTCCCAGGTGTAGCCGTCTCCTTCTCTGCCGAAGTGTCCGTAAGCTGCTGTATCCTGGTAAATTGGTCTTAGTAAATTTAGTGATTTTATTATTCCTCCGGGTGTCAGGTCAAAAACTTCCCTGATTGCAGAAGATAGTATGTCATCTGGCACCTCGGATGTCCCGAAGGTGTCTACCATTACTGATACAGGCTCGCTGACTCCTATTGCATATGCGAGCTGTACTTCACATTGTCTTGCAAGACCACCGGCTACAATATTCTTGGCTACATACCTGGACATATAAGCAGCACTGCGGTCTACTTTTGAGGGGTCTTTCCCTGAAAAAGCACCTCCGCCGTGTCTTGCCCATCCTCCGTATGTATCAACAATAATCTTTCTGCCCGTAAGTCCTGCATCCCCCATAGGGCCTCCCACAACAAACCTACCTGTAGGGTTTATAAATATTTTTGTATCTTTAGTTAAAAGTTCTTCTTCTACAGTTGTTTTTATAACTTCATTGTATATTCCGTCATAGATTGTTTTATTGTCCACTTCATCTGAATGTTGAGAAGAAATTACTACAGTATCTACTGAAACAGGTTTACCATCTTCGTACCTGAAAGTAACCTGGGATTTGCCGTCAGGCCTTAAAAATGCCAGTGTGCCGTCTTTTCTTTTATCAGATAATTTTTTGGTAAGTTTGTGAGCATACATAATAGGGGAGGGCATAAGTTCTTTTGTTTCGTCATTTGCATAACCAAACATAAGTCCCTGGTCTCCTGCACCCTGCTGTTTCTCTTCACTTGAGTCAACACCCATGGCAATATCTGCTGACTGTTTATCAAGTGTAACCATAACAGAACAGGTTTCTGCATCAAATCCCATGGAGCTGTGAGTGTAGCCGATATCAGCTATGGTTCTTCTTACTATTTCCGGGACATTTACGTTGCTCTCACTGGTTATCTCTCCGGATACTACCACCAGGCCAGTAGTAACAAGTGTTTCACATGCTACCCTGCTTGACGGGTCTCCCTTTATCATGGCATCTAAAACAGCGTCTGATACCTGGTCAGAAATTTTGTCGGGATGGCCTTCTGTTACTGATTCTGATGTAAAAATAAAATTGCTTAATGGCATAGGAATTTCTCTTCAAATTTATTTAAGTCCCAACAATATATACTTTGCCATATTCATGTCAAGGGAAATAAAACTTTTTATAATTTGTAAATATTATTAATACAATACAAGATTTTTTATCATTTCTTATGTATACTCGTTTTTTAATTTTAAAGGGAAAAATAATTATGAAAAAACTGATAGCACCATCCGTTATTGCAGCTGATTTTTCCATACTTGGAAAAGAAGTTGAAGATGTTAAAAACGCAGGAGCAGACTGGATTCATGTAGATGTAATGGATGGACATTTTGTCCCTAATCTTACAATGGGTATTCCCTCTGTTCAGGCACTTGCAAAAAATGACCCGCCTCCAATGGATATACATCTTATGATAGACAATCCTGAAATCTTCGCAGAAGTCTTTATCAGGGAAGGTAGCCCGCATGTTAAGCTTTTAACTATTCAGGTAGAAGCATGCACACTACTCCATAACACTATTACCAATATTAAATCTCATGGAGTCATGGCAGGTCTTGCCCTTAACCCGGCAACACCACTTAATGTCCTTAACCAGGTACTTCCTATGCTTGATGTCGTACTGGTAATGTGCGTAGAACCCGGATTTGCAGGCCAGCAATTTATAGAATCTTCTGTTGGTAAAATAAAAGAACTCAGGAAAATTATTGATTCTATGGACCCGGCAGACCGTCCCTTAATCGAAGTTGACGGAGGGATTAAGCTTGACAACATCAAAAGAGTATCCGATGCCGGAGCAGATGTATTCGTTTCAGGGTCAGGAATATATGCTACAGACAACTACACTGAGACAGTAAATGAGATGAGAAAACTTATAGGTTCATAAATCTTCTGAATATAGTCACTTTTCTTTGTTATAATGTTTATAGTCCAGTGAAGACAACTTCCACTATCATTAAAGATATAGAGCAATATTTTTTAAATCTTTCTCAGAAAGGCATTATGCTGTCTTCACGGGATTACCATCTTATTACCGAATGGATTGAAAAGGGAATTTCCAAAGAGCAGATACTTACGGGAATTAGAAATACATTTCAAAGTAAAGATATAAAAAGAATAAGGAATTTATATGACTGCAGTGAATTGGTTGAAAGATCATCAGAAAAAAAAGAAACAGTTGCAACAAAAACTGTTCAGCTTAATCCTGATAATAACAATTACCTTGTTCAGATACTAAACAATTTTAATAATTTGATTCAAAATAATTCAAAGTCCGAGTTTAATAATTTTTATGTAATTATTAACGATAAATTAAAACATTTTATTAATAGTAATAATGATGAAATGTTTTCTAATATTAACAAACTTGAGGAAGAATTTTTTCTAAAATTCCCCAAACACTTAAATGCACAGGATATGGCAAACTTTAAAGCTGAAATAAATAATTTTATAAACAGCGGAAATGATTATATAAATGAAAAATCAAAAAATAAGGCATTGAATAATTACTCTAAAAATTTCATAATAACTAATTATCTTGGCATTAACCCATTTGAACTTTAATGATAGTAAAGCAGCAGGTGGGAAAGAGTACCTAAATAAATATTTACGTGGAGGACGGCAGCAATACAACTATTGTGCTACTGATCTATGGAAGCAAAAATAAAAACAGTTGGCTGTAAGAAATGTCACAACCAGGGGTATTTCATTACAAATGAGAATGAATACTCCTATGCAAAAATATGTTCCTGTGTAGAAAATTGTAAAAACTGCAGCGGTAAAGGCTATATAAGTTATACAAATGAGAACAGCTATGAGGTCCTTGGAAAATGCCCGGCATGCAGCCTTGTAAGATCCAATATAAAAAAGTACAACCTTACCAGGATACCATCTAAATTTTCAGAAATACTTATGGTTGATACTTATATACCAAAGTCTGTCGACCAGCAAAATGCACTTAAATATGTAAAAGACAGTTTTATAAAACACTACCCAAATGAGAAAGGCTTCCTGCTTATGGGTCCCTCTGGTGTCGGCAAAACACATCTTGCAATCGGTGCATTATCAGAACTTACACTCGAAAGAGGGATAAGCTGTATGTTTAAGGACTTTTTCTTACTACTAGCCGAGCTGAGACAGGCTTATTCTGAAGGAACTTCTGAAAACGATATACTAA
>JAUXJP010000123.1 GCA_030624695.1 Candidatus Dadabacteria bacterium
GAGGTTTTTTTATAATTTTTAAAATAACTTTTGTTACAATCCCGAGCAGGCCTTCTGACCCAACTACAATGCTTAGCAGGTTATAACCAGGATATTCCTGGTTTTTGCCGCCAAGTTCTACTATGTTCCCGTTTGGCAATACCATTTCAAGGCCAAGTATATGATTGGCTGTTACGCCGTACTTAAGGCAGTGTACGCCCCCGGAGTTTTCTGCAACATTTCCGCCAATCGTGCAGACTATCTGGCTTGATGGGTCAGGGGCATAATAAAATCCGAAGCTGTCCACTGCTTCGCTTACAGACCTGTTTATTACCCCCGGCTGGACTACTACAAGCCTGTTTGGGATATCTATTTCGAGGATTTGATTCATTTTAGCAAGGGAAATTAGTACACCATCATCAACGGGTAGGGCACCCCCTGAAAGCCCCGTGCCTGCTCCTCTTGGAACAAAAGGCATATTGAATTCGTAACAGACTTTAATAATCTCTGAAACCTGTTCAGCCGTGGATGGAAGCACCACGAATACGGGCCTTACCCTGTAATAAGTAAGCGCATCACATTCAAATGCAATTATCTCTTCCTCCTTGTGAAGGAAGGATTCGGGATCAAGTATTGCCTCAAGTCTTTTTTTAATCTCGGCGTAATTTTTATTCATTTTTAATTTCTACTTATATCAATATATATTATTGATTGGTAATTGTTAAAACAATTAATTCAGGTCTTTAATATTATGCATAAAAAAACAAAAATTATTACAATCAACCATAATAATGTTTTTCTTAATACTGCGGAAGTCCTTAATAAGGGTGGTGTAATTATCTATCCCACCGAAACCCTTTATGGAATAGGGGCTTACGCAACTGATACAAATGCTATCAATGAAATATTTAAAGTAAAGGGAAGGGCTCGCGGCAAACCATTTATCCTGCTTGTAAAAGACTTTGTGATGCTGGAAAAATATTTTATAGTTCCGGATGTTGTCCTTAATAATTCAGACAAGTTTATAAAGGATCCGGTTACCATAATCTTCGATCAAAAAACTGAACTACCCGAAGAACTCTCTGCCGGTACCAATAAAATTGGGGTCAGAATATCCACAAACCAATTTGTAAAAGAGCTTTTCTCTTTTATTGATATCCCGCTTGTGTCCACGAGTGCAAATATAAGCGGCGAAAAAAACACCTATTCATCTAAGCAGATTATAGAGTTGTTTGATAATAAGGTTGATCTTATAATCGATTCCGGTAATCTACCCCACTCAAAAGGATCAAGCATTATTGACATTACATCTACTCCGCCCCGGCTATTGAGAGAGGGCGAAATAAAAAAAGAAAATCTTAAGGAGTTTTTAAGTGGCGACTATTAAAGGTTTCAATGGTATAAGATACAACCCGCAAAAGATAAATGACTATGAATCAATTGTGGCTCCGCCTTATGACGTAATTAACGGAGAAGAGCAAAATAAGCTTTACGATAAAGATCCAAATAACGTAATCAGGCTGATCCTGGCCAAAGGTGAGGGTGAAGAGCGTTACAGCAATGCGAGTAATACATTTAAGGAGTGGCTTGAAAACTCGGTATTAATAAATGAAGATGAACCGGCGATTTACCCCTATTACCAGGAGTTTGAATTTGAAGGATCGAATTATACACGTAAGGGATTTATTGCTGCAGTTAAAGTAGTAGATTTTGATGAAAACGTGATTCTCCCGCACGAACAGACATTTAGAAAACATAAGGAAGACAGGCTTAAGCTCACAACTGCTTGCAATGCAAACCTGAGCCAGGTCTTTTCTGTTTATTCAGATGACGGCGGTGCAGTTGAGGAATTAATTGATAACAATATTTCTGAACCAATAATAGATGTAACCACTGATGACGGTGTTAAAAATACTTTCTGGAAAATTACTGATCAGGATGTTATTGATCAAATTTCAGCCGGCTTAACTAAAAACAACCTGCTAATTGCCGATGGTCACCACAGGTATGAGACTGCCTTAAACTACAGGAATCAGCAAAGGGAAAAATTCGGTGAAGATTCCGGCGCTAAACCCTACGATTACGTGATGATGTATCTTTCAAGAGGCGGGGGAGACGGCCTTATAATTAATCCTACTCACAGGGCTGTTAAAAATCTTGGAATAAATAGTGAGGAATTACTTTCCAGGCTGGATGAGCTTTTTGATATTGAGGAAACATCTTCGCTCGAGGTAAATGACCTTGAATTCAACGAGATGGTATTTATAAGTTCGGAATCAGACAAAAAATATAAAATCAGATTAAAAAACAAACTTGATAAAAATTATGAAAACCTAGCCGTGATGATTCTTCATAATATTATTTTTAAAAACTATATAGATGAAGAAGATGCCGGGATCCTTTACACAAAGTTTGATTCAGAACTTTCCTCACTTGTTAATTCGGGTGAATACCAAGGCGGCTTCCTGCTTCCAAAGCTTAATGCAGATGATATTTTTGAGGTAGTGCTGGATAATGTGAAAATGCCCCACAAATCAACCTATTTTTACCCCAAGATTTTATCCGGGCTGGTCTTTAACCCACTTTGGTAGCCCTATGGCAATTAAATAAATAAGATTGAGAATTAACTAAAAATGGCGATTTTGTCAGAATTATGCTTACCGGTAAATCCGTATACTACTGTTTAGAGGTGATAGCTCTTTAAATTTGTAATAAACCAAACAAAATACAGATTTTATTGATTACGTCCCTCCCTGTATTATTATGTTAATAAAAACTGGAGGTAACTGTTATGACCGGTTTAGTCATTCTTGGATTAATAGCTGCAATTGTTGTTTTCTTTGTATCAATTTACAACAGCCTTATAAAACTCAGAAACACCTCCGAACAAGCGTGGTCGGATGTAGATGTCCAGCTAAAACGAAGGTATGACCTCATTCCAAATCTTGTAGAGACTGTTAAGGGCTATGCTTCCCACGAAAAGGAAACATTTGAAAAGGTAGTACAGGCAAGGAATATGGCCATGGGGGCATCATCTCCAGAGAAAAAGGCAGAAAGTGAAAATTTTCTTTCGGCCACTTTAAAAAGCCTGTTTGCACTGTCCGAAAGCTATCCGGATCTTAAAGCCAACCAGAATTTTCTTGACTTTCAAAATGAACTTTCCGAGATAGAAGAAAAAATACAGCTTGCCAGAAGATACTACAATGCTGTAGTAAGAGATCTTAATACAAAGATTGAATCGGTACCAAGTAACATAGTTGCAAACAATTTTGGTTTTAAAAAGAAAGAGTACTTTGAACTCGATTCAACGGAAGAAAGAATAAACCCAGAGGTAAGTTTTGGTTAAAAATCTCTGTTTTTGTAATGGGAAGAAGTTCATTGTCGTATTCTTATTAATTTTCTTTCCATTATTAACTCTGGCCTTATCCGCATCCGAGCAGATAAACAGCTTTGATGTTGATGTCTATATCCCTAATAACGGTGTAGTTAGGGTCGAAGAAAATATTGAGTACCAGTTTTCCAATGAAAGCCGCCATGGCATCATAAGAAAAATCCCCTATAAATATAAATTAGGACAGAATAATTATAATCTCAGGATTGAGGTATTAAATGTTACAGATTTTGACGGCAACAGCTATAAATACAACGTTAAGGAAAACAACGGCTATGTTGAGATAAAAATAGGCGACCCCGATAAGTTCGTAACCGGGGTGCATGGTTACAATATTGAGTATTTTGTAAAAAAGGCAATAAGAGAATTTGACGATTACGATGAATTCTACTGGAACGTGACAGGCACTGAGTGGGACATTCCGATTTTATCAAGTTCTGCACATATATATTTTGAAGCTGAGATTCCGGATGAATTGAAACTGGATTGTTTTACCGGAAAGTATGGTTCTACTGAAAAGAACTGTACCTACAACTCCAGCAAGGACAGCGTTGTTTATTCGAGTAACGGCGAATTAAATCCATACCAGGGACTTACTATAGTTTTGGGATTTCCCGAAGGCCTTGTAAAGGGCCACTCCAAGCTTGATTTGTGGTACTGGTTTATCAGGGACAACCTGATCTATTCAGTTCCTTTTTTAACATTATTCGGACTTTTCCTTGTCTGGTACAAATTTGGAAGAGACCCTTATAAAGACATGCCTATCGCGGTCCGTTATTCACCCCCTCCGGATTTAACCCCTGCAGAAGCTGGGACCCTCTACGATGAAAAGGCAGATATGATAGACCTTACATCCACGGTAATAGATCTTGCTGTAAGGGGATACCTCAGGATTGAGGAGATAGAATCAACAAAATACTTTTTCCTTTCGGATAAGGACTATAAGCTTATAAAGACTGTCGAAAAAAAAACAGATGACCTTATGCCCCATGAAATTAAAATATTGGAAGGATTGTTCAGTTCCGATCAAACGGATGTATTAATATCTGATCTCAAAA
>JAUXJP010000192.1 GCA_030624695.1 Candidatus Dadabacteria bacterium
GAGCAGTTGTATCAGGTGTTATGCTTGCACTTATGATGGCAAATGCCGGTGGTGCTTGGGATAACGCTAAGAAATACATTGAAGAAGGAAACCTTGGCGGTAAAGGTTCCGATGCACATAAAGCTGCCGTAGTCGGAGATACAATCGGTGACCCGTTTAAAGATACATCAGGGCCCGCAATGAACATCCTTATCAAACTGATGTCAATTGTGTCACTTGTAATTGCACCACTTCTTTTATAATTAAAAACAAAATCTGCGGGATAAGGTGTGAAGCCTTATCCTGCAATAATAAATGTTGTTTCAAAATCAAATAGTTATGTTAGAATACTAGTCCTTTATTTATCGACTTGTCACTCTGGGATGAGCCCAGGGTCAAAAGTCCGAGGCAGGAGGTAAAAAATGGCGATACAGCCAAAGTTTTATGAAACTTTATATTTAGTAAGGCCCGACATAAATACGGACGACCTTGCTATAATTCAGGAAAAGGTAACCAAAGCTATAAACTCGGGAGAAGGTGAAATATCCAGAGACGAGAAATGGGCTGAAAGAGACCTTGCCTACCCCATTAATGATTATACCAGGGGTACCTATTACATTGTTGAATTCAAGTCACTCCCAAGCGTAATAGCCAACATAGAAAAGCATCTGGCATTTCACAATGTAGATGTTTTAAGGTTTATGACAGTGAACGTTGAGGAACCGTCGGCAAATGCTGCTGATGCACCTGCACCGGCCACTCCTAAAACCACTCCAAAGGAAAGTACGCCTGCTCCAAGCACTCCACCAAGTGCCCCTGCAGCCAGCCCTCAGGCTGATAGTACTCCGAAAGAGACCACACCGGAAGCTCCAAGTACACCGGAGAGTGCACCAGTGGAGGAAAAAACACCGGAAGCCCCAAGTACACCGGAAAGTGCACCAGTGGAGGAAAAAACACCGGAAGCCCCGAGTACACCGGAAAGTGCACCAGTGGAGGAAAAAACACCAGAAGCCCCAAGTACACCGGAAAGTGCACCAGTGGAGGAAAAAACACCAGAAGCCCCAAGCGTTCCGGAAGAAGATACTTCCGCAACAAGCAGCTCTTCAGGATTTACAGCTGCTCCCCCACTAAGCACTAAAGACAAAGAAAGTGGAGGCGAAAACTAATATGGACAGATCAGGAAGAAAATTTTTTGTTAAGAAAAGAAGGGCCCGTAATCTTGCAAAAGAAGGTAAAAAGATAGATTACAAAGACGTTGAATTAATGTCGCAGTTTATTACAGACAGGAAAAAGATTCAGCCACGCAGAAGTACCGGGCTGAATTCAAAAGAGCAGTCCAAGGTGGCACTAGCCGTTAAAAGAGCTCGTTTTATGGCTTTGCTTCCATACACTGTATTGCATTAGTAGTATCATATAATGAGGTAAATAACGATGAAAGTACTCTTACTGGACAACATAGAAAATATAGGAAAGCGCGGAGAAGTTAAAGAAGTAAAGAACGGGCTTGCCAGGAATTTCCTTTTACCAAAAAAACTGGCTTTAAGGGCAACTGACCATAATATTAAGGCCTGGGAAAACAGGCTAAACTCCCTTAAGCTGAAGGATGCCAAGATTGTTGAAGATGCTCAGGCAATTGCTGACACACTAAACACTATTGAAATCTCAATTGCGGTAAAAGCAGGTGAAGAAGATAAACTTTTTGGTTCTGTAACTACCCAGAATATATCAGACTCACTCAAGGAAAAAGGTTTTGAAGTAGACAGGAAGACAATAATACTGTCCGAACCTATAAAAACCCTTGGTAATTTCGATATACCTATAAAATTACATCCCGAAGTAACAGCCAACATCAAGCTTGATGTTGTTAAAGAAGAAGAATAATCTTAATGAACTGTTAGAATGCACTTTTTAACAGTTCATTAACTGATTTTTCCTTGTATCCCGATGGAAGTTTAAAATTATCTTCCGGTATATCTTCCTTTCTAATATCCACAACTTCTTCAATATATACAGTTTCCCCAAAAGAACGGTCTACCGTTTTGAGAGGGAACCCGCCGTTGGCAAACAGATTTATAAATGCGTCCTCGTTGACTACAGTGTCGTTTCCGAGCCTCTTGTTAACTTTCTTAAACTCGGTCATCAGGTTAGACATTTTTTTAAGGTCCAGCTCTTTCTGAATATTAAGATCATTGGTAAGCCAGAGTTCTTCATTTAGTTTGTCATTATGAAACACTTCATATTTACTGGCTTTGTATCCCGAAATATTTTCTGAAACCCCGGAATTTTTTATACTAATTACTATCTTCCCCGTGCTGTTCTTTCCGGATTCCAGTTCCCTTTTCTTTATCATCTTTTCCACCATCTCACGCTGCTCGGGAGGAAGGCTTTCCAGGTGTTTTTGCCTCATCCGCTTCACTTCCTTCGTGTAGTCCTCGATAGCTTTTACAAAAGCCTTCGGGTCAATCACGGTAAAAGTCTGACCATTATGGTCAAGCACTATCATCTGGTCCCTGTCAAAATCAAAAAGCGTGGATACATTATTAGTTGTATCCTTAAAAAGCATCTTGTTGTCCTGGATCAGGAGTATTCCCTTATCCTTCTTATCAGGTGTTTTTAACTCATATCTCATCTGTTCCATAACGATCCCGGAGTATGAATAATCTGTAAATAGTATTAAAACCAGAAAAATCTGGAAAAGTATTAATGATAATCTATTCATGGAGTTAATATTCCTTTGGTATTAATTTAAAGCAAGTAGTTCTAAAAAATTACTGATTTAATCAAATATTTCCAGCTTTTTTTTTTAATTTTATTCTCTTATAATTTTACAATATTGACGTATAACTGCTGTGTGATAAAGTAAAGAGCTTTCAAAAATTCGGAGGAAAAACCAGATGCCTGATAATAAAAAAATAGTATTTGCCCCAGTAGGAGAAAAAGAGGTAACAAGAGCGATTGTCGAAGGATTCTCCAAGGAGTTTACCGAATATATCGATAGTGATGTAATCATAGTAGGGGCTGGGCCAAGCGGCCTTGTGGCAGCAAAAGATATTGCAAAGAAAAAATATAAAGTTTTACTAGTGGAAAGAATGAACTACCTGGGTGGTGGATTCTGGATCGGTGGTTATTTAATGAACAAAGTCACGGTAAGGGCGCCCGGTCAGACTGTACTGGACGAAATTGAAGTACCATATGAAGAAGTATCAGACGGCTTATTTGTTTCAGATGGCCCTTATGCATGCTCCAAGCTGATTGCTACTGCTTGTGAAGCC
>JAUXJP010000063.1 GCA_030624695.1 Candidatus Dadabacteria bacterium
ACTTAAAATAATTAACAACAATGAGTTACTCAATTCAGTAGAAGAACTGGGCCGCTATTTTAAAGAAAAACTAAACCAGCTTCAGACAGAATATAAAGAGCTTATAACCCAGGTAAGGGGTAAAGGGCTAATACTGGGGATTGAATTTTCTTCTGCCGAAATGGCAAAGAAAACCATTGATAAAACAATCTCTGAAGGACTGCTTACAATCCATACTGCCGGCAACGTAATGAGAATTCTTCCACCATTAAATACTACTAAAGAAGAGATAGACTTTGCTCTAGAGACAATAAATAAATCTTTAAAAGAGGTGCATTCAGATGCCTAGGCACTTTTTAAGCATTTTCGACCTCGAAAAGACAGAAATAGAGCAGCTAATTAACAGGGCCGGACAGTTGAAAAAGGAAAAGAGGGGATCCGTCCCTCACCAGAGTCTACTGGGAAAGACAATTGGAATGGTGTTTGAGAAACTCTCAACGAGGACAAGAGTCTCTTTCCAGGTAGCAATAAATGACCTGGGGGCAAGCCCTATATACCTGAATCCAAATGATATGCAGCTCGGGCGTGGGGAAATAATTCCGGATACCGCAAAAGTACTTTCCTCCTATCTTGATGCTGTAATTATAAGGACATACGGCCAGGACCGAATCACCGAATTTGCATCAAATTCTTCAGTGCCGGTTATTAATGCATTAACGGACCTTGAACATCCAACACAGATAGTTGCTGACCTGTTTACCATTCAGGAACAGGGGATAGATATAAGCAGTTTTAACCTCACATATATTGGTGATGGAAACAATATTACGAACTCTTTTATAGCAGCTTCGGCTTTACTGGGTTACAACATCACAATCTGCTGCCCCGAAGGCTGCGAACCAAACGAGGGGATACTGTCTAAATCCAGGGAACTTGGACAGAATAAAATAGATATTAACCATGACCCTGCCTCAGCTGTAAAAGATGCAGATGTAATCTACACGGATGTGTGGGTGAGCATGGGCCAGGAAAATGACAGTGAAAACAAGGAAAATATATTTCAGCCCTACCAGATAAACAGTAATCTGCTGGATAGCTCTAAAGATAATATTGTGATTATGCACTGCCTGCCTGCACATAGGGGTGAAGAAATAACAGATGAAGTTTTTAGCAGCCCGAACTCCGTAGTTTTTGATCAGGCGGAAAACAAACTTCATGCCGGCAAAGCAATTCTTGAATATTTTATTAAAAATTAATTAAAATTCTCTTTTAGTATCACTGCAACTTTTTTATTCATACCGGGCAGTTTTGAAATCTCTTCGACAGTGGCAGACCTTATTTTTTCGAGGCTTCCAAAATGGTTTAGAAGTGTAATCCTTCTTCTCCTTCCGATTCCCGGTACATTATCAATTCCGGATGCTACAAATTTCTGCCCCCTCTTCTTTCTATGATATTCAATAGCAAACCTGTGGGCTTCGTCCCTTACCCTCATAAGGAGATAAAGGCCCTGCTTATTATCATTTAGTACAAATGGAGTTTTAATGCCGTCTACATATATTTTATCGAGTTCTCCTTCTTCTCTTCCCTTGGCAATAGATATAAGGTCCAGTTTATCAATGTATCCAAGTTTACGTATTACCTTTGAAACAATACCAAGCTGTCCTTTTCCGCCGTCTATCATGATTAAATCGGGAAGTTCCCAGCCATCTTCCCCCGCCCGTTTAAACCTTCTACCCAGGATTTCATGCATACTGGCATAGTCATCGGGCCCTGCTACTGTTTTTATTTTATAGCGCCTGTACCTGTCTCTATCAGGCAATGCATCCGCAAACCTGACCATTGAAGCAACTGGGTTGGTACCCTGGATATTTGAGTTATCAAAACACTCAATTGTTCTAGGCAATGATACTAAGGAAAGTGATTTTTTTAAACTTTCAAGTAAATCGGTGTTGCTTTTATTAGTAACAATTTTTTTATTAAAACTTTCCTCGGCATTTTTGTCAGCCAGTGATAAAAGCTTAAGTTTTGAACCCCTTACCGGCCTTGAAATTACTACTTTTTTTCCCTTTTTTTCCGAGAGCCATTCTTCGTACAGTTTTTTTTCTGTGATACTGGTCCCGAGAATAATTTCTTTTGGTATATACCTCCCATCCTGGTAAAACCTGCTTATAAACTGCTGCAATATCTCCTCTTTATTTGTATAAACCGCATTTAAAGAAAATTCAGACTTGTCGATTATGGAACCGAATCTTGAGAAAAGCACAATAATTTCGAAACTTTCTTTGGCTTCAAATATGCCGATTATATCTTTATCATCAAAATTAGAAGAAAGTACTTTCTGTACATCAAGGTCATTAGTGAGAAGTTTTATCTGGTCTCTAAGGTAGGCTGCTTCCTCAAAATTTGTATCCTCTGCAGCCCTGTACATATCTTTTTTAAGCATTGAAACAAGCTGTTTCTTATCCCCGCTTAAAAATGATTTTGCCTGAATTACTGCATCCGAATACTTTTCTTGACTTACTTTATCTGCACACGGGCCAAGACATAGTTTGAGATTATAATTTAGACACGGCCTTTGCCAGTGGCGTTTAAATTTTTTATCTGTGCAGTCCCTTAGCTGAAAGAGTTTGTGAACAAGGTGTTTTGTCTGCTTAAGAGCACTGGCCGAGGCAAATGGGCCATAATAGAGTGAGCCGTCTTCCCTGACCCTCCTTGTTCTTAGAAGTTTTGGGAATTTATCCTTTTTCGTAATTGTTAAAAATGAATAACTTTTATCGTCCTTGAGCCTTATATTGTATTTTGGCTTGTGGGTCTTTATTAATGAATTTTCAAGAATTAAGGCTTCTCTTTCACCTTTTGTTACTATGAAATCAATCGTATCAATTTCTTTTACCAGGTAGTTGATCTGCGGCCTGTTATCTCCACTTTGGTTGAAATAGGAACTTACCCTGCTTTTTAAGTCCTTAGCCTTTCCGATATAGACAGGTTTCCCGTTGGTATCGCGCATTATGTAAATACCGGTCTTTTTGGGAATATTCTTTAAAAGTGACTTTTTGGAATCAATCATTCAAATATATTTTAAATAATTGAAAAATAATTTCAGGTATTTTTTAGCAATAAAAAAAAGGCCGGTTAATAAACCGGCCTTTTTTAAATATTAATTTTTCTTAAAAAATTTAATAATCGTCGTCAATTCTTATAGCACTTGGTGGATATTCTATGTTAAAAGCACCCCTGAACGGTTTTGAATCCAGAAACCAGTAACCACCCTTAACAAAAACGTTTAATAGAGCTATTGGCGGCCTGATAACAAGTGATGTTAACTTAAAGGGATGTAAAGCATCTCCCGGATTGTAATGATAATCCGTAACACCCTGTGCAAATGAAACCGATGAAAAAAGCAATATTCCCAGTAATGCACCTAATAAATACTTCATGTTTTAATCCACCTCCTTAACCAAACACCTTGTAAAAAGATTAAAGCAATAATATTATTAGTCAACAAAATAAATCTCTTATTGAAACAGTTTTGACATATTCTTATAGTGTATGAGGAACAAATTAAATGGAAGAGAATAGATATTTCTTTTTTATTAATGACTTCTTAAAGTTTCTACAACAATTCATTTAAACATAAGTTTAAATATATATCTGTTTTTAACTGGAAGAAGAATAATTATGAATATTGACTAGGCATATTAATAGCGTTAAATTTAGAGTCGCCCATGAAAAAAAAGTATTTATATTTAGAAACTTACGGCTGTCAGATGAATGAATATGATTCTGACAGGATACATAACGCACTTAATGTCGAACTTACCGGCAATCCAAAAGAAGCTGACTACATTATAGTAAATACATGTGCGATACGAGAGAAAGCTGATCAGAAAGCACTCAGCAGCATGGGAAGGTACAAACATTTAAAATCAGCTAATCCTGAACTAATTATTGGAATGGCAGGCTGCGTTGCGCAGCTTTATGGGAAGAAACTACTAAAACAGATGCCCTATCTTGATTTTGTATTAGGGCCGCGTGCAATACCTAACCTCCCCCAGATAATTTCTGAGATTGAAACAGAAAACACCAGGAAAATAGATATTTCCTTTGATATTGAAGAGGTTTTTGAAGTTAACCCATTTCATGAAGCAGGCAGGGTAAGTGCCTTTGTCTCTATACAGCAGGGATGCAATAAAAGGTGTGCATACTGCATTGTACCTACTGTCCGGGGCAGTGAGGTAAACAGGCCCGTGGAGGACATAGTAAAAGAGGCTGTTTACCTGCTTTCAAAAGGGGTCAGGGAAATTACCCTTATTGGGCAGACCGTAAATTCATGGAAACACGATAAATACAAGTTTGCCGATTTACTGAGAATCATTGGTGAGCTTGAAGGACTGGAAAGGCTCCGGTTTACAACTTCTTATCCAAGGGACATAACAAAACGTATGGTAGAAGCAATGAAGGATGTAAAAGAAGTGTGCAGCCATATTCACCTCCCCGTACAGTCCGGTTCTGATAATGTGTTAAAACTTATGAACAGGACATATTCCAGGCAGTGGTATCTTGATAGCGTAAACAGGCTTAGGGATGCAATCCCCGATATCTCTATCTCAACGGATATGATAATAGGTTTCCCGGGTGAAACAGATTCCGATTTTGAACAAACTGTAAGCCTGCTTGATGAAGTTGAGTTTGAAAGCTCTTTTTCATTCAAGTATTCACCAAGGCCCGGTACAGAAGGAGAAAAATTAGCAAAAACCTGCTCTATTGATGTTAAAATATGCAGTGAGAGGTTAAGCATCTTCCAGGAAAAACAAAAGTACATTACCTTGAAAAAGAACCTGGAAAGAATCGGAAAAACAGAAGAAGTGCTTGTAGAAGGCTTCAGCAAACACGACAACAATTTTTTATTTGGCAGAACTACACATAACCGTATAATGAATTTTGAAGGTGGTGGAAAATTAGTTGGTAATATGGTAAATGTAAGAGTAGAAGAAGGTTTGCCAAATTCTTTACGGGGTGTAATACCAAACTAGGGTACAAGGTGAGGTTATAATGTATCAGAAAATGAATGTTACAGGGATCGCAATATACCCCTTTACAAACAGTCCAATAGTAATTTTAAAAAGTGATGATGGCTTAAAAGTACTGCCTATTTGGGTAGGATTCATGGAGGCCAGTTCAATAGCTATGGAACTGGAAAAAACCCCGCGGGTAAGGCCAATAACTCATGACCTTATTAAAAACATATTTGATCAGATCGATTTTACGCTATCCAAAATCGAGGTTACCGATCTTAAAGATAATACTTTTTATGCAAATATTCATCTTAAGAATAACGGTAAGGAACATATATTTGATGCAAGGCCAAGTGATGCTATTGCAATAGCCATCAGGACCGGTGCCCCAATTTTTGTAAATGAAAAGGTTATTGAGGAGGCACAGAAGATCGAAATTGAAGAAAATGACGAGAAATTAAAAGACCTGCTTTCCCAGCTATCCGAAGATGATTTTGGAAACTACAAAATGTAGAATTACCGTTTAATGAAAAGCGTGAGATTTTAATTCCTTTTTATCGGTAATTGTATATATGGTTTCCCTGCACTTTTCACACTGAAAATTAACCCTTACCGGCGGATGGCTTATACCAATACTGACCATTAACCATCCCAGTAATGTATATTCGGAGTTTGGGACAATCCAGGGATCACCCATTTTGTAACCGCATTTGCAGGATTTACTATTCTCTAAAACCATAATTTAAGCTCTAAATATTAACCAGAATAATTTAAAATTATACAAGTTGCTATTTATTCGTATCCGTATTTACCGCTTAGCTTCAGACTTCTTGAATATTCAGGTTAAAAAAAAGCCCGCATAAAGCGGGCTTTAATAGTAAACTTCCTGTTATTTATTATAAGTCGTAACCGGCCTCTCCATGGTCCGTAACGTCCACACCCTGGAGTTCCTGCTCATCTGTCACTCTCAACCCGACAATAAGATCAACAAGTTTTACAATTATCACGGTAACTATTATTGTATATAAAATCGCAAACAGTCCAGCATAAAGCTGTATCCCGAGCTGTTTTGATATATTAAGCCCTGCTTCCGAACCTCCAAATTCTACCGAAGCAAAGATTGCAACAAGTACAATCCCTGCAAACCCGCCTACCTCATGCACACCTGCAACATCAAGTGCATCATCGTATTTAAATTTGAATTTAATAATAGTAGCAAATATATAAGCAATTATTGATGCCACGCAGCCAATAACAATTGCACCCAATGGCCCGACTGA
>JAUXJP010000248.1 GCA_030624695.1 Candidatus Dadabacteria bacterium
ATAAGGGAGTTCCTGAGGCCATTTGAACAGACGGCAAACCTTTGCCACATGAAATACCTGCCGCCTTTTGTCCTTCATGATGCAATGAATATCAACGTTAATCTTGACCTTCACTTTTATTCTGAACTTTTAAGAAACATGCTCACCCTGCTGATGAACAACAAAATCAATGTTGATGAACTTGAAGAGTTTGAATATATGAACGACTATTTTATGGACCCGGAGAAATAGAGCTTTATGGTAGACCATTTTTTATTCCAGGTATTTATTTATCTTGTAGCCGCGGTCGTTTCAGTGCCTATTGCCAAGAGGCTGGGCCTGGGTTCCGTGCTTGGATACCTCATAGCCGGAGTAATTATAGGCCCGTTTGTACTTAAACTTGTGGGACAAGGCACTGATGACGTTATGCATTTTGCAGAGTTTGGTGTTGTGCTTATGCTGTTTCTTATCGGGCTTGAACTACGGCCGGCACTACTCTGGCGGCTTAAAAAATCGATCCTCGGTGTTGGAAGTTCACAGGTTGCTCTTACTACTGCGATAATATTCCTGATTGCATACCTTGTCGGCCTTCAGTGGAAAGAGTCACTTGCGATAGGCCTTATTTTAGCACTCTCCTCAACTGCCATAGTACTTCAGACCCTGAGTGAAAAGGGGCTTCTCAAAACCCAGGGCGGTAGAAACTCTTTTTCGGTCCTTTTATTTCAGGATATATCCTTAATACCTATTCTTGCTTTTTTGCCACTACTTGCGGTAGCTGCTATTGATCCTCATTCAGCCGGCCAAGGTACAAATTACGTTGAATCACTTGAGTCCTGGCAGCTGGTTCTGCTTATACTGTTTATTGTAAGTTTTATTATACTTGCCGGCAAGTTTCTTAGCAGGCCCGTATTTAATTTTATTGCCGGAACAAACCTCAGGGAAATATTCATAGCCTTTGCACTTTTTCTGATTGTGGGCATTACTCTCGCTATGCAGTTTGTAGGACTGTCTCCCGCGCTTGGCACCTTCCTCGCGGGTGTTGTGCTTGCGGACAGTGAATACCGTCACGCTATAGAGACGGATATAGAACCTTTTAAAGGATTGCTTCTCGGACTGTTCTTTATATCTATCGGGGCGAGTATAAATTTTAACCTTCTGTTTAATAATGCAGAGCTCATAGCACTTCTATTGTTCGGGCTCATTCTTATAAAGTTCTTCGTATTACTTTTTATAGGGAAGATGTTTAAATTTAACAATTCCGAAAACTTCCTGTTCTCCTTTGCACTGGCACAGGGAGGGGAGTTTGCCTTTGTACTATTTTCTTTCGCATCACAAAACCGCGTTATCTCCGTAGAAAATACGCAGATACTTATTCTGGTTGTAGCACTTTCCATGCTTTTGACACCGCTGATGTTCATAATCAACGAAAAGTTTGTTCAAAAGAGTATTGCGAAGAAAGCAGAAAAGGATGACGATGTCGAGATTGAAGAAAGCAATCCCGTGATTATTGCCGGATTTGGCAGGTTCGGGCAGATAGTCGGCCGTTTTCTCCATGCACACGATATAGGTACCACGGTGCTTGACCATGATGCCAGCCAGATAGAACTGGTCAGGCGGTTTGGTTACAAGGTTTATTACGGGGACAGCTCCCGGGTTGATTTGCTTAGAGCCGCCGGGGCGGAGGATGCAAAGCTTTTTGTACTTGCAATCGATGACAAGGAAAAGGCTTCACAGACCGTTAAGACTATTAAAGAACATTTTCCGCATCTAAAGATTATGGCAAGGGCATTCGACAGGTCACACACTTATGAACTCCTTCATGAAGGTGTTGATAATGTCAGGCGGGAAACTTTTGATTCGGCACTTCAGCTCGGAATAGATGCATTGGTAGGCATGGGTTATACCAAATACCAGGCACACAGGGATGCCCTCACATTTAAGCATCATGATGAACAGACACTAAAAGAACTTGCAGAGCACTGGGGTGATGAAAAAACTTATATCTTCCATTCACAGGAAAGAAACAAAAACCTGCTTCAGATCCTAAAGGAAGATGAAAAAGGTATTGAAGATTCTTCTGATCATTCCTGGGAGAGGCCGTTTGACCCCGAAGAATAGTTTAATGAATTGTGCCGTCCGGAATAAGAACCATTTCCCAGATTGAAAGCATAAGTTCATCTTTCTCGGTCATTTCCATTTCCTTGCCCGAGATCTGGGACTGGCTGTACTTATAGGCAAACTGGTTTATGTCTTCAAAAGTAAATTCCACCTGGTTTTCGGTATCATTGAATTTTAACTTAAACCCGTTTAATGTCTGTGTTGCTATGAAATTGTTGTTTCTTTCCATTTCTCTTTCTCTCATGATTACAAAATAAGCACCATTTTTAGTCAGTAAAGAGTGAATTTACTGATTTCGCGTTATTTATTATGATAATATTTTTAACTCAAAGACTCGTAATTTGTTTCATTTTTAAAATTTACGCGTGGTGGTTTAAATCGGTTTTATATAAGGCATAATAATATTCTGAATTATTTCAGGGCTGTTAGCTCAGCCTGGTAGAGCAGCTGACTCTTAATCAGTCGGTCATAGGTTCGAATCCTATACAGCCCATTCTATTATATAGTAATGTATTCAATATGTTACACTATTATATGTCCTAAAAAAATATTAAGTAAGTAGAGGTA
>JAUXJP010000113.1 GCA_030624695.1 Candidatus Dadabacteria bacterium
CCACTAACAGGATCTATCTCTGATATTCTTTCAACTTCATTTCCAAAAAATTCTGCTCTGTATGCTACCGAATCCTTATCTGATGGATGTATATCCACAACTTCACCTTTTACCCTGAAACATCCTCTTTCCAGATCATTTATTTTTCTTTTGTACTGTACTTCAGTCAATCTCTGAATAAGCCTTTCTCGTCCATAATTTTCTCCCTTTTTAAGGATTGTAAGCATCCCGTAATAGTCGGAAGGTGAACCAATTCCGTAAATTGAAGATACGCTTGCAACTATTACAACATCTCTTCTTTCAAATAAAGCAGTTGTTGCAGAGTGCCGTAACCTGTCAATTATTTCATTTATTGATGCATCTTTTTCAATATAAGTATCAGTTGCAGGTATGTAAGCTTCGGGCTGGTAGTAATCGTAATAACTTACAAAAAAGTGTACTTCGTTTTCCGAAAAATAATCTTTCAACTCTGAATAGAGCTGTGCAGCAAGAGTTTTATTGTGGGCAAGTATTAAAGTTGGCTTACTTACACTATTAATAACATTTGCAATGGTAAATGTTTTACCACTCCCCGTTACACCAAGAAGGACCTGATCCGTAATACCATCATTCACGCCCTGTACTAATTTGTTTATTGCGTTGGGTTGGTCGCCCTTTGGCTTGTAATTGCTTGTTAAGACGAAATTAGACACATCGATAAGTTTAATTCATTCTGAGGCAAAATTAATAGAATGTATGTTCATTTACAAGGCATTTATCAAGAAAATAAATTGTATTCTTGGGAGTACCTTTCATATAGCGTTCCTTTATCAACTGCAGCTGCTCTCTTTGTTTAGGCATAAGCACTTCCCTGATTTCCCAAAACATATTTACCTTTAGTTTATGTCCAGCGGCTTTTAATATATTTAATTCGTCAGTTACTTTCATAACTTCTTCTTTGGTTGAATTGGAATTTTCGATTAGTTTTTTTAGTTTATTTTCGTTTTCAATAAGTTCTTTGTGAAAATATCTTATTTCCCCCTTATATTTCTGGAAAATTGTTTCAATATTTTCAACCTGCTCTGATGTTAACTCAAGCTCTTCCACAACCTGCCCGTCTCTCCACCATAACTTTTTATCTTTATTTTTTCCTGCAAAAGCAGAAATTGTGAAAAAAAGAGTAAATAGCAACACTACTGTAAACACTCTGTTATATATCATCACAAACTCCCACTAACTTAATTTTCAATATCTTCCCATGGCCCGTATACATTAAGCACATCCGGTGTATTTTTACTTAAGGCTTCTTCAAGATTATGTATTAGTAATTCATCGTCTTCTTCATAAACGTAACCGGATTTTTCTTCTTCAAGAACAAAGTTGTTTACTATAATTGTGCTTAGCAATAAAATTACTGCAAGTGAAGAAACAAACGTCCATTTCTTATTCATAAAGTTAAATTGGAAAAAGGACCTGCTTTTCTTTTCTTCATTGCTTGAAACAATTTTCCAAAATCTTCGTATATAATCTGGGCTTGGCTCGATTGTTTCTGCTGAAGCCATGTAACTCCAAAGTTTGTTTGATTCTTCGAAATGTTTTCTTAGTTCATCTGAATCTTCAACTTTCAATAGAAGACTTTTGCTTTCTTCATCATTCAGTTCACCTGAGAAATAATCTTCTATCTGGTTTATTATCTTTTCATCAATCATTCTAATTTATCTCGTCTATATGTGGTTTGAGAATACCTATCAGTTTGGATCTTCCCCTGAAGATATGTGTTTTTACAGCACCTACGCTGCAATTCAGGGCTTCGGACACTTCGAGGTAAGACAGTCCCTGGTATTTACAAAGTGTAATTGCTAATCTCTCTTTTTCGGGAAGAGTGCTAATAGCTTTCAAAACCCTGTCATTTAACTGTTTTCTTTGCATAAGATTTTGGGCATTCTCGGATTTTATATCTTCCAGGTCACCGATGTTTTCCCTTATCTCGTCGAGGCTGATATTTAAATTTTTCTTTTTTAAATTTGTAAGGCATAAGTTTGTTGCTATCTTATACAACCATGTCGAAAATTTTGCCTGTGGTTCATATGTATTTATAGATTTATACACTCTTAAAAACACTTCCTGCGTAAGATCTTCGCAAATATCGGCTTTATAAGTAAATTTATAGACGAAATTCAAAATTCCCTTATAATGCCTCCTCATTAATTCATTAAATGCACTTTCATCTCCGGACTTCGCCCTTAGAGCAAGTTCATGATCACTTTCTGTATGCATACTAAGTTGTTATATATATTAAACTTTATATTTTAAAAAAATGTTACAATATGTATGAATAATTAAATTATAATATGTAATACACTATCCATATTTAAAAGGTTAATAATACCTATAATTGTTATTTTCGAGAAATCAACATCCTTGACAATTCATACACAGTTCGGTTTCAATTTTATTAATTATGAATTCAATGGTTTATCTTGTCGGTGCAGGGCCCGGAGACCCGGGATTAATAACTGAAAAAGGCAAATGCCTGCTTAATATTGCCGATGTCGTCGTATATGATTCATTAATAAACACCAAACTCCTTAATCATTGCAATAAAAAGACTAAATTTATCTTTGTAGGAAAAAAATCCAGTATAAAATCTATTACTCAAAAAGAGATAAACGACATCTTAATTAAAAGTTCGGCAAGTAATAAGGTTGTTGTCAGGTTAAAAGGCGGCGACCCTTTGATATTTGGCCGTGGCGGGGAAGAAGCAGAAGCCCTAACAAAAGCAGGAATACTGGTTGAAATTGTCCCGGGTGTAAGTTCTATTAGCGCAGTCCCAGGCTATTCAGGGGTACCTCTTACACACAGAAAATACAATTCATCTTTTGCTGTTATAACCGGTCATGAAAATCCTGGCAAAACAAGATCTAATATTAATTGGAAAGCTATTTCCTCACTTGATACACTCGTTTTTCTTATGTCACTAAATAATCTTTCATCGATTATGAAAAAGTTGATATTAAATAATATGCCTTCTGACACTCCCGTTATAATTACATCGTGGGGTACTCTGCCAACTCAGAACTCTGTTGTAGGAACACTTTCTGATATTGCAGGCAAAGTAAAATCTAATAAAAGTATAACAACTCCTGCTGTAATACTGGTCGGTAACATTGTTAACTTAAGAAATTATTTAAACTGGTTCGAAAAGAAACCATTATTTGGTAAAAATATAATAATTACCAGAGCAAGTGAACAGTCTTCAGGCCTCAGAGACAAACTTTATTCATACGGGGCAAATATAATTGAACTGCCAACAATTAAAACAGTTCCAATAAAATCTTGGAAAAAAGTAGATAATTCCATAAAAAACATTTCTAAATATGATTATGTAATATTTACCAGTGTAAACGGGGTCAAATATTTTTTTGAAAGAATTAATAAAAATAAATTTGATTCCAGGATATTTAAAAATATAACAATTATTACAATCGGCGAAAAAACTTCGGATGAATTAAGGAAACATGGTCTGATTTCTGACCTTACACCTAAGAAATATACTGCTGAAGGTATATTGGCATCTTTAAAATCGTATATTCTAAAAAACAAAAAAGTATTAATTCCAAGGGCAAAAGTTGCCAGAGACATACTGCCTGAAACACTTTCAAAGTTAAATGCCAAAGTAACTGTTGTTGACTGTTATGAAACAGTTTTACCAACAACTAATAGTGTCTTTAAGAAAGAGATTATTTATAAACTAAAATCATGTAAAATTGATCTTATAACTTTTACCAGTTCATCCACTTTTACCAATCTAAAAAAGATGCTGGGAAAAGATGTAATCCACTTAAATAACACACTAATTTCTTCAATTGGTCCTATCACTTCAAAAACAATTGAAGATCATGGGTATAAAACCGATATTCAGGCAAAAAAACATACCGTTGAAGGATTAATTGACGCTATAATAAACTACTTCAAAAAAGATTAATACAAAAATTCCGATCAAAAAAATAAAATAGTTCAAGTAATATATAAACATTCTTAAAGTACAATATAACTAATATTTATAACTCACTGAAAATACTCCATATTTAACTTTTCAAAACTTAAAGTTAATAATTTCTTTAAGTTATTACGCAAAGTTAAAGTAAAATATTAATGCAAAAATATTATTAATTTAAATTAATTAGAAGCTAGAAATTACTTAAACTTTCAATTTTGAAATTATTAAATAACAATTAATAGTTATAGCATTAACATAAAGAAAAAAGGATTAAATTTATTTAAAAAAAGGACATTAACTATTATTATTAAAGTTAAAGTATAAAACTTAAAGTAAAATAAAATGCCATGATTCCTTATAAAAAGTTCATAAATACCTGATAATAAAGTAATTATTTCTCGTGACAACCTCGAAAATCTCTCAAAAGTCTTAAGATTGAAAATTAAAGACCCAATAATTCTTTTTGATGAGATGTACAATAGAACATGCTGGTAATATAATTTTTGTTGGTAAAAACAAACTGGAAATTAAAAACCCAGAAGACAATAAAAGACCCTGGGCAAAGGATATTAAGAGTAGAGACGGGTTCTATAGCCGCTGGAACGACTGTTCTGTCTCTACACCAAAAAAACAAATTGAGATCACTCGTACTCTTAGTCTAAGCAC
>JAUXJP010000086.1 GCA_030624695.1 Candidatus Dadabacteria bacterium
CCCTGAAAAAGGTATCTCAGAACAACATTAGTGAAAAGAATCATTACAGCTATAAATATTCCAAAGGCAATTATTGCTTCTTCAATTGTACAGAGTATCTTATCTAATTTTATAAGCATTTTGGATCCTTCTTCTGAGTTGAAATTGGAGGAGGGAATGATCCCTCCTCCAACCATTTGTTAACCTTTTATTTTTGTAGCTCCTCAATCATGTCATAAACCTTTTGCAGTAGATCTCTACCAATAAGATCCGCAAATTTTTCATGTACTGGCTTCATCGCATTGGCAAATTCCTTCAATTCTTTCTCTGTAAATCTTACAACGATTGTTCCTGAATCCTCAATTGTTTTAATAAATCCGCCTTCTCTATCTGCTACTTCTTGTCTTTCAAGTTGTGCCGCTTCTAATGCAGCTTTCGAAATGATTTCCTGATGTTCTGGCGATAATTTATCCCAGAAAGCTTTGCTGAGTAGGAAAGCATAGCCTAAATATCCATGATTAGTCATCATCATGTGAGATTGCACTTCATAGAAACGCATTTTTGTAATTGAAACCAGCGGGTTTTCCTGTGCATCCACTACCCCTTGTTGAAGGGCATTATAAACTTCTGCAAAAGCAATTGGTACAGGGTTAGCACCCAGTGTCCTATATTGTTCGATGAGTAATGGACTTTCCATTACACGGACCTTCAAGCCTTTGAAATCTTCGGGCTTTCTTATTTCCCTGTTAGCTGTAACCTGCTTAAACCCGCTTTCCCAGAATGCTAAACCTTTTAATCCGATTTTTTCCAGTGGCTGGAATAAATCATTTGCTAAATCGCTATCTAGAACTTTATGTGTTATCTCTCGATTCGGGAAAAGGAATGGAAGGTCAATAAGCTGTAGCCTTGGGTCAAAGACACTCATTTTTGCCGTAGGAGCTACGGAAGCCTGAATCGCTCCTGACTGCATCATCTCAACAGCTTCTATATCCGAACCTAACTGACTGGCAGGGAATACTTGTACTTCAACAGCTCCATCTGTTCTTTCTTCTACCATCTTCTTAAATGCAAGGGCACCTACATGCTGTGGAGTATCCTCCGGAAGGGCATGGCTTAACTTAATAATAATGGGAGAATCTTTAGCAAATGTAGAACCACTAAAACTTATTACTAAAAAAATAACTAAAACTAGGATAATTAATACTTTTTTAAACATTACTCATACCTCCTTTAAAATTTTTTAAAATTTAAAAAAAATACTATTACCACAAATACATTTTTAAAACATTTTAAATACCTCCTCTTTTTAAGCAATTCTGCACTAAATTACAGTGATAAAGTGATAACGTTGCTACGGAAAAACATATCATGCTTCATTTTCATCTATATTATTACACAAAATATTACCTCGTCTGTGTCAAGAACTTGTTGGGACTTTTCTTACCTCAAAAAATTATTTGATTTTAATTTATAAAAAGAAAGTCAGATCCTTATTAAGTTTAATATAAGGTAAATAATAATCTGCTAAACTATTTTCATAAATTGACATATTATTCATGTTGGATATAATTTCCCCTTAAAATATTAAAGGAATGCTTTCCCAATCATTTGTGCTAACTACGGAAATTACTTAGCTTTTAAATTATACTTCTCTTCAAAACGTTTTAAACTGAGATGTTCAATTAAAAGGGTTTTTTCACCCGTAACAATATACTTTGCGAGATCACGTCCAATTGTAGGTGCTTCTATTACACCATTACCCCCACATCCAATTGCAAGGATGTAACCATCAACTTGTGTATCACCCAAAATTGGCATAAAATCAGGGGGTTCCGCCCTATATCCAAGCCAGGACGATGCTACACCGCAATCGAGTAATCCCGGAGCATTCCGTTCTAATTCACCAAATAAAAACTCTAAGAAATATTCGTCTGTACCACCAGTTGGCTGTAATTTATCCGGATCCCAGATTCCGGCATGCATTGGATCATTCAGGTCCATCGTAAGATGTGCTTTGCAGATAAAGATATTATCTCCTTCACGCCTTGCATAAAAACGAGGGTATTTAAGAACGGGGAATATATAATCAAGCTTCTTTTTCGGAGGCGCAAGGAAAAAAGCCTCAGCCTTCGTATGCCAGATAGGTAATTCTAAACCGGCCATTCTTCCTGTAAAACGTGTCCACGGACCAGAAGCATCGACAACCACATCAAAATTATAACTACCATTATTGGTTTCAATGCCAGTTACTTTATTGCCATGCATATTTATCTTTTCTACTTTCGTTGTAGTAAAAACTTTTGCTCCATTCGCTCTCATCTTCTTAACAAAGGTGTTTGAAGCCATCGTAGAATCAAAATAGCCGTCATCACGAGTCCAACCAGCACCTAGAATACCTTCCAGATTGAGGTCTGGGAGTATTTTATTGATTTTATCGTGGTCAGTAAGGTATTTCGCTTTATAACCAGCTGCGATAGCAAGAGCAATTCCTGTTTTAATAGACTCTTCGACCTTTTTATCTGTTGCCAAAACCAATGTTCCTGTATTATCAAAACCTGCAGAGCCTTTATCTTCTTTTTCTAAATTCATATAAGTTTGAAATCCATAAAGCCGTACATTCCAGAATTTATTGGGTAAAGAGTCGTCAAAAAGACACACGGTTCCGGCTGATTTTGCCGTTGTCCCAGATCCAATTTGATCTTTCTCAAAGAGTGTTACATCAACTGAATCATATAAGCTTAAGTTATACCCAAGTACTGTACCAACAATTCCTCCGCCAATAATACCTACCTTTTTTTTTGCCATTTTTTCTCCTCCTTATTTACCTTATTAATATTATAATAGTTTCTCAAGGGAAAATAAGAAACTTTCACAGTTTTATCTTTAAAGATATATACAATCATTATTAATTCTTATTCATTGCTCCTAAAGGGCATTTATAAATAAGCATATTCTTTTATAGTACTATTTTTTACTTCCAGTTAATTCCTTTAACTGTTTTATCAATTCGGGTACGACTTCAAAAAGATCTCCTATGATGCCATACTGAGAAAAATCAAGTATAGAAGCATTTAAATCATTATTTATAGCAACAATAATATCTGATGATTTCATTCCAGCCAGATGCTGTATAGCACCAGAGATTCCACATGCAACATAGACAATCGGTTTCACTGTCCTTCCAGTCAACCCTATCTGGTGTGAATATGGAATCCAGCCAGCATCAACTGCTGCCCTGGATGCACCAACAGCTCCATTTATGGTTCTTGCAAGTTCCTCAATAAGAACAAAATTCTTTGGATCTTGTAACCCCCGACCTCCAGACACAATAAAATCAGCATCAACCAGGTTTACTGTAATATCCTTTTCTTTAACAAATCCCAGGACTTCTATCTTTGTCTTGGGTATTTTAATATGATTGAACTTTACAATTTTACCTTTATGACCACTCTTTACCTTTTTAGCTTCATCCATTACTTTATGTCTCACGGTGGCCATCTGCGGTCTGTGGTTCTCACATAATATTGTTGCCATGATATTGCCACCAAATGCTGGTCTTGTCTGCCTGAGGAGTTTATTTTTGCTATCAATAGTAAGCTCAGTACAATCGGCTGTTAAACCAGTAAGAAGTTTAGCTGCTACTCTCGGCAAAATAGATCGTCCGATAATCGTACCACCTCCCAGAAAGATTTCGGGACTTTTCTCCATGAGAATCTCTGCTACAAGCTCTGCCTGAACATCCTCAGCGAATTCCCCTATTTTCGGAGAATCAATCATCCATACTTCATCAACACCATATGATACTAACTCTTCAGCTAAGGGGTTCATACCATTGCCAAGAAGAATAGCACTTATTTTCTCATTAAGATCCTCCTTGAGCTTCCTTGCTGCACCAATAATCTCCAGTACTACAGAAGCTAATCTTCCATTTCTATGCTCAGCATAAAGACAAATACCTGAATATGAAGTAACCTCCTGTCCTTTAAATGACCTTTTATAAATTACAATGGCATCAAACTTACATGGTTCAATGCATGCACCACATAGCGTACACTTTTCTATATCAATAACAGCTTTTTTATTTATCATTTGGATTGCATCATAAGGGCATGCCTTTACGCAGAGTTCACAGCCAATACATTTATCTATAATTACCTTAATTGGTTCCATTTTTCATTCTATCCTCTTTTTTAATAAATTGTATTCCAGCATTCTGAATATCTTTTAAAAATGAGGTAACTGATGTTTTTACATTGCCTTGATAGATCTTCCCTTTTGTAGTCTTTGGGGGTGTAAAAATCTTTATTACTTGAGTAGGCGAACCTGTTAATCCAATTCGTCCGGTCTCAATATCTAAGCTATTACTATCCCATGAAACAATTTCCTTTTTCCTTGCCAGCATTTTGGCTTTTATTGTGGGTAATCGCGGTTCATTAATTTCCTTTACAACTGTCAGAAGAACAGGAAGTTTTGTTTTAAGACGAAGATATCCACCCTCAAGCAATCTTTCAACTATTATTGTCCCATCCTCATCAATTTGTTCAATTTTCCTGACATTTGTAATATGAGGGATCCCTAAGTTTTCACCAACACTTGGTCCTACCTGACCGGTATCTCCATCCATTGCCTGACGCCCTAATATGATAATATCTGCTCCACCAAGCTTTTTAATTCCGGCTGCCAGTGTATATCCCGTAGCAAGAGTATCTGCCCCAGCAAAGGCGATATCGGTTAGCAGATAGGTATTGTCAACACCAAGACTCAAAGCATCTCTCAAAGACTCCTCAACTTGAGGTGGACCCATAGATATAGCAATAATTTCTCCTCCATACTTTTCCTTAAGTCTTACTCCTTCTTCAATTGCATAGGTATCAAAAGGATTTATTATAGAAACAACACCATCTCGAATCAGTGTGTTTGTCTCCGGATTCATTTTAACACTTGTTGTGTCTGGTACCTGTTTAATACAAACAATTATTTTCAAACCCAACTCCTCTTTCCTTTTAAATTCAATATAAAAAATGTTCTTTAATAAAAATAGAATAACCATCAATAGACAATAATTTTAATACTTATTATTTGTAAAAGTAATGAGCAAGTATAATTTTTACTTTCTTAAAAATACCACTTCGTCGAGACCTTTACGTTTTCCTTTTTTGGGTAATTCAGCGCTGTAACCAACACAGATTACTGCCATAAGTTCATATTTTTTTGGTGCACAACAAATCTCGACTACTTTATCACCATTTTTTAATATTTCGCCACTCCACACCCCTGCAAGACCTAGTGCATGAATAGCAAGGAGCATATTTTGAAGGCAGGCCCCCATGGTCTGCGCATCTTTAACAATATCATAAGTAACATTATGATCAACGAAAACAGGAATTATAACTGGAGCATTTTCAAGGACTGCCTTATGTTTGGTGAGCTTTGCAATCTCAGATTTTAATTCTTTATCTCTAATAACTGCAAATCGCCATGGTTGATTGTCCATCCC
>JAUXJP010000119.1 GCA_030624695.1 Candidatus Dadabacteria bacterium
AGACGTATTCGTGGCGATGATTGTTTTGTCGGGGGTATTTTTTTCTATTTCACTGAATACTGCCTTTTTAATTTCTATTGATTCACTTACTGCTTCAATTACAATTTCACATCCCGAAAGGTTGTCGAAACTGTCAGAGGTGTTGATCCTTGAGAGTATTTCGGTGCTTTCTTCAGGTGTTATTCTTTTCCTGGCCTCCTGCCTTTTTATACTTTTTTCAATATTGGAATATCCGGAGTTGACGATTTCAGTACTTACATCTATAAGCTCCACTTTAAAACCTTTTGCAGCAGTTAATTCAGCGATCCCCGAGCCCATAGTCCCGGAACCGATAATTCCAACAGATTTTATATTTTGTTCACTCATGTTCTGTCCCCTGGTCTGTTATATTATGCCCTTAAATATCATTTCGGTCTGTCTTTCAATATATATTTTTAGTGAAATGTCCCTGCTGATTGCCCACCTTCTAAAAGCCCACATTTGCCCAGTTACCATAATGTTATGAGCAACAAGCGTTGTATCCTTATTTTTAAGACTGATTGTTTTTTCCCTTATACATTGTTTAAGGATGTTCTCAAAGATTATGGTCAGTTCAAGTTCGGCATTAAAGATATATTTGCGTGCATTTTTGTTTAAAGATTTTGTTTCCTGGTACAGTAGCAGCATATAGTCCTGTATTTCATCTATGATAGTGTAATACTCTTTAATTGCATCTTTTAGATACTGAAGTGAATTCTTTTCACCAGTGAATGAACTCTTTAGTTTGTTGTTTACTGTTGAATGTATGTGGTCGCAGACAAGAAAGAGAATATCTTCTTTTGTGCTAATGTAGTCGTAAAGTGCTCCCATGCTCATGCCGGATGCTTTTGCAATCTCCCTGACTGTAGTCTGGTGGTAACCCTTTTTTACGAACAGTTCGACTGATTTATTTGCTATATGCCCCCTTTTCTTATTGATCAGGGTTTTGTCTTTTATCTTGGATTTAATTAGCAGAAAATTTTCCATAGGTTATAAATATTCGCTTAACGTTTGTTTGGCAATTACTATTTTTTGTATCTCGGAAGTTCCTTCATATATTTCGGTAATTTTCGCATCCCTGAAGTATCTTTCGACAGGGTAGTCTGTAGAATATCCGATAGCTCCGTGAATTTGAATCGCTTTCGTAGTTACCCACATTGCTGTTTCGGCTGCGAAGAGTTTTGCCATAGCAGACTGTTTTGTAAATCTAAGATTTTTGTCCCTGAGTCCTGCAGCCTGCCATGTAAGTAATCTTGCTGCCTCGACTTTTGTAGCCATTTCGGCAATCATAAACTGTATCCCCTGGTGCTCAATTATTGGTGATCCAAAAGTTTTTCTTTCCCGGGAATATTCTACAGATGCATCGAGAGCTGCCTGTGAAATACCGACAGCCTGGGAAGCAACAGCGATCCTGCCTGAGTCCAGGGTCTTCATTGCTATTTTAAATCCTTCCCCTTCCTTGGCGAGTAATGAGCTTTCCGGGACCCGGGCATCTTCAAAAATAAACTGCGTCGTACTGGTAGCTTTAATACCAAGTTTCTTTTCAGATTTTCCCACAGATATCCCCGGGGTATTCAGGTCAACTATGAATGCGGTAATACCCCGGCTCTTTTTGGATTTTTCAGTTTTTGTAAATACTATGGCAACATCTGCTTCGGCCCCGTTTGTGACCCAGCTTTTTGTCCCGTTTAGGATATATTCCTTACCGTTTTTTACTGCTGTTGTGTTTATACTGGCGGCGTCAGAGCCTGATTCGGGTTCACTCAGTGCAAAACACCCGATTTTCTTTCCTGTCGCCAGGTCAGGGAGGTATTTTATCTTTTGTTCTTCATTGCCAAATTCATTAATAGGGCTGCAGGCAAGTGAGTTGTGTGCCATTACTATTGTGCCTGTTGAAGCACATGCAGCTGATATTTCTTCAATTGCAATTATATATGAAAGAAAATCAAGGCCGCTTCCGCCGTATTCCTGGGGTATGTAGTGGCCAAGGAATCCAAGTTCGGCAAGTTTGCGAATAATTTTTACTGGGAATTTTGAAGTTCTGTCATGTCCTTGTGCTTCCGGCAAAATTTCATTTTTCGAAAAATCACTTGCCAGTTCCATTATCATTAACTGTTCTTCATTCAGGCTGTTATATGTCATATTATGTTTCTCCTAAATATGAACGAGCGCTTGCTCGGTATTGAAAATATAAACGTTATTTCCCAAAAAAGCTAGAATTATTTATGAATTATAATATTCTTACTCTATTATGAAAATATTTAAGTCAAAATTGCTTTTATTAGTAGTGGTAGAATTGATAGTGTTTATTGCACTTGTCTATTGGTATACAACAAGCAACACATACACAATAGCTGAAAGTGTAATAATAAATCCCGAAAACGGAGAAAAGAAGACAGTCATTTACAGGTTAAATAAAAGAACAGGTGAAGTATGGGAACTTGGCACCAATATGCCTGTCATACTGAAAGAGTAGCCTTATATGGTACGTATAGAACATACCGGGAATTTCTTAAATAAAAGTATGAAACAATAGCTAACTATATACTTATGCTATACAACCTCGTTTACCCACTTCGAACGGGTAGTTTAACAACACAAAAAACATTACCTTGTAAAACTAATGTCAAGGTTTCCACAAACTGAAGAATAATAAGTCCAGTTAATTCTCACACCTGACTTCAATTTTAATACAGGCCCCGCTTTCATCAATTTCCTGGCAAATGTCCCTGCATCTTTCGCTGCTGCTTATTTCTTTAGTCTCAGGATAGTTCGGCCCCTTGTAGTATCCCGGATTCTCGGTCTCTGCCGGGGAAAATCCTGCTAAAGAAAATGTAAAAATTAATATCAAGGCGATTATAAGTTCTTTCATTCGTACAACCTCCTATTAAAAGTCTATGACAGGTTTGTACGTATTCAACAACTTTTTTAAAAATAATATTTTTATATTAATCTGGGGTTATTGATATTTATATTTGAAAAGTGTTGGCCGTATAGGAGAATTAGTGTAATTGTTAGGACAATAAGTATAACAATTACCAATATTACCGCTTTGCTGAAATTTTTCTTATTAATATTTACGTCATCCGCAAATGACCAGTAGACAATGAGTACAAATCCTACAACAGGGATGCTGGTTAAAAAAAATATAACAATCCAGTCACCAATTAAGAGCGGCCTCTGCAAAGGATTTTCTGATGGTTGATTGTAGTTCATTGTATACTCCTGGATTAAATACAACTGCTTTATTTAATTTTAATCTCAATTTTAATTTAAAACAGATTAATTCAAAATTTTTCTTGCGTATCACCGGATGGTTTAGTTAAATTTTGAATATGAAATATATATTATTCCTGGTGTTGTTTTTTTATAGCACCTCTGCACATTCTGCTGATTTCAGAAATACCGATTGGGGAATGAGTAAAGAACAGGTTATAAAAACTGAAAAAGCCGAAATACTAAAAGAAAGTAAAAATAAGGTTACATATGTAGAGACTGTTGTAAATTATCCGGCACTTCTTGTCTATAAATTTGAAGATAACATGCTGATCTGGGGATCAAATGGTTTTAAACAGGTAAATGATACGGATGATGAATACCTGCAGGATTTTACAAACTTTAATACCGTTTTAACAAATAAATACGGTAAAAGTAAGAACCTGGACAAATGGACAAATAAGGATTCGGAATATAAAGATAATCCCGTAAGTGCGGTAAGGGAAGGGGACCTTGTGATGTGGAGGTCCTGGGAAACACCTACAACCGTTATCAAGCTGATTATGTATGGGTATGGAGGTAATTTCAACATTGATACCTACTATTTTAGTAAAAAATACAGCGATAAAACTTCAGGAATCTTTGCCGATATTCTAAACGATAAATTATGAATATGGAATCAATAGATATTTGTGTGTTGTGCGGAAGAGAGTTGGAAATGCCCTTTGATGAGCACCATGTTGTCCCAAAGAGCAAGGGAGGCCACGAGACTGTAACACTTCACAGAATTTGCCACAGCAAGATTCACTCGGTCTTCAGCCTCACAGAGCTTAGGAACCATTACAATGACATTAACGGTATTAAAAACCACGAGGAAATAAAAAAATTTATTAAGTGGATTTCTAAGAAACCTGCAACATTTTATAAAAGGACTAGAACATTCAGCAAATGACTGATATAATACTTTAATCTATAAATTACTTGCTATTTGGGGTAAGACTTAATAAAATACTTTAAAAAATTATTACAGAATTAATATTTTTCGGGCATCCTTTTTGGATGTCTGATATTTTGTACACTCTTTCTGGAATAAAGGTGAGCCTTTGCAGGCTCGCCTTTTTTTTTGGTATAATAATATTTCTAAACTTAACTTTTTCTGATTTATTTAAAGGAGATTACTATGGAAGAATACTGGGGAGCTACAAAGGAAATCGTTATTGAAAATATTGGAAAACCGCAGGAAACAATTACAAA
>JAUXJP010000051.1 GCA_030624695.1 Candidatus Dadabacteria bacterium
TAGCAATGGATGAGCAGTTAAGGTTTGCTATAAGGGAAGGCGGAAGAACAGTTGGTGCTGGTGTTGTTACCAGTATAATTGAATAAACGGATATGAAAAGGTATAGGGCAGTAGCTCAATTAGGCAGAGCGCTGGTCTCCAAAACCAGAGGTTGCGGGTTCGATTCCCTCCTGCCCTGAAAAAGTTGATATGAAAAATTTTAATGAATACAAAGAAACAGTAACAACGTTTACTAGAGATATAAATTTAGAACTTACAAAGATTTCTTGGCCTAACAGAAGTGAAACCATAAAATCAACAATAGCAGTTCTGACTATTTCCGGGATATTTGCATTGTTTCTGTCAGCTTGTGATTATGTGTTTTCTATGATATTTGGAGCAATATTAAGTTAAGAATATAAACAATGGAAAAAAAATGGTACGTAGTTCACGTTAATACAGGTTTTGAAAATAAAATTAAGGTAATAATTGATGATAACATTGAAAACAACAGAAGTAATATCAGTGTTGAAGAGGTACTATTACCAACAGAGACTGTAGTTGAGGCCCAAAAGGGTGGCAAGAAAAAAACATCTGTAAGAAAATTTTTTCCTGGTTACATACTTCTAAAAATGACCCTTGATGAACATACATGGCATTTTATTAGAAATATTCCAAAGGTAATTGGATTTGTAGGTGGAAAAATAATTGATGGGAAAATTGACCCTAATTCCGTGCCTAGTGTAGATGAGAAAGAAATAGCGAGTATTAAAACTAAAATTAAGGAAGGTAAATTAAAACCAATACCAAAGATTGCTTTTGAAAAGGGTGAGACAGTCAAAGTTATAGAAGGCCCATTCGCTAATTTTTCCGGAATAATTGAAACAATTAAGCCGGAAAAGGGTAGAATTCAGGTTTCAGTAACTATTTTTGGCCGAACGACGCCTATAGAGTTGGATTTTAATCAAGTGGAGAAGATTTAATGAAGAAAATAGACGGATATTTAAAACTTTTGATTGATGCGGGGAAAGCATCACCTTCACCTCCAGTAGGCCCGGCACTTGGACAAAAAGGGATAAACATTATGGAGTTCTGTAAAGCTTTTAATGCACAAACCTCCAAAAAGGAAGGTTTATTGCCGGTAGTTGTAACTGTTTTTACTGACAGGTCTTTTACTTTTGAAGTAAAGACACCCCCTGTTTCGTATTTGCTGAAAAAAGCAGCTGGTATTGAGAAAGGTTCAGGTCAGGTCCCAAGAGTTAAAGTTGGAAAAGTGTCGAGAGACAAAGTCCATGAAATTGCAAAAATAAAACTTGAAGACCTGAATACCGATAACATAGAAGCAGCATTTAAGATTATAGAAGGCACTGCAAAAAGCATGGGTATTGAAATAGAATAAAATTATTCATAGAGGCTTTTAAATGAAAAAAGGGAAAAAATTTATAGAAGTTTTAAATTTAATAGATAAAGACAAGCAATACACTGTAAGTGAAGCAATAGATTTAATTGATAAAACTAAAAGAGCAAAATTTGATGAAAGTGTGGATGTTGCTATAAGACTTGGAATAGATCCAAAACAAGCTGATCAGCAGATTAGGATGGCTGTGAATTTGCCACATGGCACGGGTAAAGATGTTAAAGTGCTTGTATTTGCAAATGAAGAAAAAGCTTCTGAGGCAACCGCAGCAGGTGCAGATTTTGCAGGACTGGATGAATTTATAGAAAAAATAACTAGTGAAAACTGGCTGGGTTTTGACGTAGTAATAGCAACACCTGATGTTATGAGTAAAGTTGGTAAACTCGGAAAGTTTTTAGGACCCAGAGGTTTAATGCCTAACCCAAAAGTCGGAACAATAACGAATGATATAACTGAGGCTGTTAAGCTTTCTAAAGCAGGAAGAATTGAAATCAAAAATGATAAAGGTGCTGTTGTTCACGCACCAATAGGCAAAGTCTCATTTGGTACAGAAAAAATCAGGGAAAATTTTATGTCAGTTGTTAATGTAATTAACAGATCTAAACCATCTTCATCCAAAGGTATTTATTTAAGAAAGGTTACTATATCCAACACAATGGGGCCAGGTATCAATATTGATACAGGTGATATTAGGGAATCTTTAAAAGGGTTTAATGCAGCAGCTTAATATTTAGAGCTATTTTAGGGAGATTTGTATGTTATCAAAAGAAACTAAACAGGAAGTTATTAACCAGATAAATGAAAGGTTTAAATCTAACCCATCCGTATTTGTCCTTGAATTCAAAGGTTTAACAGTAAAAGAACTGGAAAATGTTCGTAAAGACTTAAGACAGACCAACAGTGAACTTAAGATAGTTAAAAATACTTTACTTAAAAAAGCTGCCGAAGATACCGACGCTGGACAGTTAAGCAATCTGTTTGTAGGTTCAACAGCAATTGCTTTTTGTTACGAAGATTCAGCTGCAACCGCAAAAGTGTTTGTGAAATCAGCAAAAGAGTACGAACTTCTAAATATTAAAGGTGGTTTACTTGAAGGTAAAGTTGTAAGTGTTGATGAGATAGAAAAAATTTCAAAACTCCCTTCAAGGATAGAATTAATTGCACAGTTTATGGGGCTGCTAAATTCCCCTATGTCCAATTTTTTATATTCATTACAAAATATGCAAACAAAATTTTTATATGCATTAGAAGCATTAAAAGAAAAGAAAGAAAAATAATATTAGATAAGTAACTAGGAGGTATTATCCATGGCTGATATAAACAAAGCCGATGTTGTAAACTACTTGGAAAAAGCAAGTATGATTGAGATCTCAGAGTTAATAAAAGAGATTGAAGAAAAATTTGATATACAGGCAGCACCTGCACAGGTAGCCGTAGCAGCTGCACCCGGAGCAGCCGGTGGAGCAGATGCACCTGCAGCAGCTGAAAAAACTGAATTTGATGTAGTTTTAAAAGACTTTGGTGAAAACAAGATTCAGGTTATTAAAGCGGTAAGGGGAGTTACCTCTCTCGGACTTAAAGAAGCAAAGGATTTAGTTGAAAGTGCACCTAAGAGTGTTAAAGAAGGTGTAGCCAAGGAAGAAGCTGAAGAAGTAAAGAAAAAGCTTGAAGAAGCTGGCGCAACAGTAGAATTAAGTTAATTCCTTTTTGTTATATTTAAATAATAAGTCCGGGGGTAATAAATTTGAGCCTTGTGAAGCATGAAAACTATATTTTTAGAAAGGATTTTTCAAAAATACCGACTGTGCTTGAAATACCTCATTTATTAGAGGTACAGATCGAGTCATATAAAGAGTTTTTACAGGAAAATGTAAAACACGAAGACAGAGTGCCAAAGGGCTTGCATGGTGCGCTTACCACTGTATTCCCTATAGATGACTATAACGGTAAAGCATCATTAGAATATATAAAGTACCGTATAGACGTACCGAAATACGAAGAAGAGGAATGCAGGCTCAAGGGTTATACGTATGTATCACCTCTTTACGTAACATTCAGACTTATCGTATGGGATATCCCTGAAGATCCAGATCAGGAAAAGTCCGTCCGTGATATTAAAGAACAGGAAGTATTCTTTGGTGAAGTTCCAATGATGACCCAAAATGGTTCTTTTATTGTTAATGGTACAGAAAGGGTAATTGTCAATCAGCTTCATAGGTCACCTGGTGTTTTTTTTGACAATGTAAAAAGTAAAGATACCCTGGGTAGAGGTTCCTTCTCAGCAAGAATAGTTCCCCAGGATGGAAGATGGCTTGATTTTGAATTTGATTCAAAAGATATGCTTCATGTACGTATTGACAGGAAAAAGAAGTTTCATGTGACTGTTTTACTAAAGGCTATGGGTTATTCGCCAAAAGAGATCATGGATTATTTTTATCCTGTTGAAACTGTAAATATATCAGCCGATGAATACTTAAAAGGAATTAATCCTGAAACAATTACTTATCAGAAAACAACTATAGATATAGTTGATCCAAAATCAGGTGATGTTCTTATACGAAAAGGTAGAAGGTTTGTAAAAGGACTATTAAATAGGCTTGAAAAAGCAAAAATAAAAAAGATACCTGTAGCTGAATCTGAAATCTTGGATAAAATATCCGCTGAGGACATTGTAGATCCCAAAACTGGTGAAATTTTAATTAACTTTAATGAGACTATTACTGAAGATTCATTAAAGATAATTAAAGAAAATAAGATAAAAGCTATAAAGTTGTATTATATAGACAACATTGCTGTAATTCCTTCGCTGAGAAATACCTTGCTTGCTGATAAGACAGAGACGAATGAAAATGCAATAACAGAAATATACAAGAAATTCAGGCCAACTGATCCACCTACATTAAATATCGCAGAAACATTTTTTGAAAACATGTTTTTCAACCCAGACACTTACAGGTTGTCAAAAGTAGGCAGAATTAAAATTAATTATAAGCTGGGGCAGACATTACCAGATGATCATTTAACCCTTACTAAGGAAGATATACTTTTATCAATAAAATATTTACTTGACTTAAGGGGTGGCAGGGGTCTTACAGATGATATTGACCATCTTGGAAACAGAAGGGTAAGAACCGTTGGGGAATTAATTGAAGACCGTTTTTATCATGGTTTTGAAAGGCTAGCTAGGTCAGTTAAAGAAAAAATGGGATATCAGACAATTGAGAATATGATGCCCAGTGAAATTTTGATTCCTAAAACTGTTACTTCGGTAGTAAAAGAATTTTTTACCACAGGACAGCTTTCACAATTTATGGATCAAACAAATCCATTATCAGAAATAACTCATAAAAGAAGATTAAGTGCATTAGGTCCCGGTGGACTAACAAGAGAAAGGGCAGGTTTTGAGGTAAGAGACGTTCATTCATCTCATTATGGAAGAATATGCCCGATTGAAACACCTGAGGGACCAAATATTGGTCTTATTTCAAGCTTGAGTACTTATGCCAAGATTAATAACTTTGGTTTTATACAAACACCTTACCGTGTTGTAGAAGATTCTAAAGTTACAAAAGAAATTGTTTATCTAAACGCCTTAGAAGAAGAACAATATATTATTGCACAGGCAAATGCTCCTGTAGATCAAGACGGTCTTTTTAAGGCAAAACTAATTTCTACAAGGCACAGGGGAGAATTCTTAATGGTTGAGCCGGAAAAGGTTAACTTAATGGATGTATCACCTACGCAGCTCGTATCTGTTTCTGCTTCATTAATTCCATTTCTAGAACATGATGATGCTAACAGGGCATTAATGGGTTCTAATATGCAACGCCAGGCTGTACCGCTTATAAGAACAGATGCCCCACTAGTAGGAACAGGAATTGAAAGCAGGGTTGCAAAAGACTCGGGTGTAACTGTTGTTGCAAAGAATGAAGGTGTCATAGAATATGTCGATGCAAATAAAATAGTTGTAAAATCAAACAATATTAACGATTCCGATGGTGGAGTTGATATATATAATTTATTAAAATTTCAAAAATCAAACCAGAGTACCTGCTGGAACCAGACGCCTATTGTTTCTAAGGGACAATCAATAATAAAAGGTCAGGTAATTGCAGACGGACCATCCACAGATGAAGGAGAACTTGCCTTAGGGCATAACATTACCGTCGCATTTATGCCATGGGGTGGTTACAACTTCGAGGATGCTATTCTAATTAGTGAAAGGCTAGTTAAAGAAGATTCTTTTACCTCAATACATATTGATGAAGCCGAATGTATAGCAAGGGAAACAAAATTAGGAAGAGAAGAGATCACCAGGGATATCCCAAATGTTGGTGAAGAGTCTCTTCGTAACCTTGATGAAAGTGGAATAATAAGGGTTGGTGCCGTTGTCAAACAGGGAGACATTCTCGTAGGTAAAATTTCTCCTAAAGGTGAAACTCAGCTGTCACCCGAAGAAAGACTATTAAGAGCAATATTTGGTGATAAAGCCGGCGATGTTAAAGATACATCACTCAGAGCTTCACCCGGATTATATGGAACTGTAATAGATGTAAAAGTACTTGTTTCAAGGGCAATTGAAAAAGACGACAGATCAAAAAAGATAGAAGATCTAGAAGTAACAAAACTGAAACAGGATAAGGACGATGAAATTGTTATCCTTAAACAAGACGGTTTTGATAGAATTAAATTATTACTTCTTGAAAAAATCTCAGATGCAAAACTTACACTTAACCGGAAAACTATCCTAAAAAAAGGTGACAAAATTACATCTGAAATACTCGAAACAATTCCTCTTGAAAAATTACCTGATGTAAGTGTGGAGAAAAACCAGGACATTGGAAAAGAAATTACGAATATAGTAGAGAAAACTTTAGAACAAATAGATCTTACAAAAATAGTATATGATCAAAGAATTTCTAAACTGATAAAACCAGATGAACTGCCGCCAGGCGTACTGAAAGTAGTAAAAGTATATCTTGCTGTTAAAAGAAAATTATCAGTAGGCGATAAAATGGCTGGTAGGCATGGAAACAAAGGTGTAGTATCAAGAGTACTATCTGCAGAAGATATGCCTTATCTTCCTGATGGCCGACCTGTAGATATGGTGCTGAACCCACTTGGTGTACCTTCGCGTATGAATGTAGGGCAGATTCTTGAAACACATCTTGGATGGGCTGTAAAAGAGATTGGAAGGCAGTTAAACGAATATATTGAAACTGAATATGACATTAACGTATTAAAAGATAAACTTAGGAATTATTATGAAGGTTCGCATGAATTCCTTAAACTTCTTGAGAAATTTTCAGACGATGAGTTGATAGATGCTGTTAAAAATATGAAAGACGGCATAGCAATTAAAGTCCCTGTTTTTGATAGTGCAAAAGAAACAGATTTTTTTAAGTTTTATAAAGAAGCTAATCTGCAAAATGATGGAAAAACAATACTTTTTAACGGACATACTGGTGA
>JAUXJP010000166.1 GCA_030624695.1 Candidatus Dadabacteria bacterium
AGCCCCTACACTTCTTATCAGAAGGACGGGAAATTATTTCAACAAAAAATTTGTGCAGATTCTCCAGGGGGGAACCTTCCTTTTCAAGGCTTTTTAAGGCATTGGATGTTACTACATCTCCATAATACTTGATTGCTTCAAGAAAAAGTGAGTGTTTGTCACCGAAAGAGTTATAGATACTCCCGGGCTGTATGCCCATTTCATCTATAAGGTCTTTCATGCTTGTGGCTTTATAACCTTTTTGCCAGAAGACCTGCATAGCCTTATTCAATGTTTCTTCACGGTTAAATTCGTAGTTTCTGCCCATGGTAAGTTTTATTATAACTATTGTTGAACGTTTGTTCAATATTAAGTCAGGAAGATTCGAATTTATTTCTACAAGCCAAGAAGGTAGGCAAATATAAGCGGTGCTACAATTGTAGCATCTGATTCAATAATAAATTTGGGTGTATCCAAATCCAGTTTACCCCAAGTGATTTTTTCATTTGGGACAGCTCCGGAATAAGATCCGTAACTTGTAGTAGAATCTGATATCTGGCAGAAATAACTCCATAATGGAATGTTGGGTTTTTTCATATCCTGTAAAAGCATAGGGACTACACATATTGGAAAATCTCCAGCTATGCCGCCGCCTATCTGGAAAAATCCTACCCCTTCTGTTCCGGCATTTTTTTCATACCAGTCTGCGAGATATATCATATACTCAATTCCCGATTTCATTGTAGTTGGAAGAATCTCACCTTTTAAGCAGTGTGATGCATAAATATTCCCCAGGGTTGAGTCTTCCCATCCTGGAACAACTATAGGGAGATTCTTTTCAGCTGCAGCAAGAAGCCAGCTGTTTTCGGGTTCTGTATCATAATACTGTTTGAGTACACCGGAAAGAAGAAGTTCATACATAAATTCGTGAGGAAGATATCTTTCTGAGTTATCTTCGGCTTTTTTCCAGAACTTGTATATATGTTTTTCGATTCTTCTAAAAGCTTCCTCTTCCGGTATGCATGTGTCAGTAACCCTGTTTAAGCCTTTTTCAAAAAGTTCCCATTCATTCACGGGACTAAGGTCACGGTATTCAGGAACTCTCTTATAATATGAATGTGCTACAAGATTCATAACATCTTCTTCAAGGTTGGCGCCTGTACATGAAATAATATGTACCTTGTCTTGGCGGATCATTTCGGCAAGGGATATGCCTAGTTCCGCAGTGCTCATGGCACCTGCAAGGGTTATCATCATTTTTTTTCCTTCATCAAGGTGCTTTTCATATGCCCTGGCAGCATCCAATAATGCAGCGGAATTAAAATGTTTGAAGTGTTTAGTTATAAACTGTTTTAAATACCCCTTTTCGCTCATCTAATTAGAATATTAATAATAATTCGTAAAGTAAAATTATATAAAAATTATTTGCATAAGAATTATTACAATTAATATACTAATACGCTATAGGGAAATGTAAGGTTGTATTGTTTATCAGCGCTTTCAACTCTGTAACTAATATAAAGTTCAAAAGTATTGACTTCCCTGGGTAGTTTCTTAAAAAAGACAAATCCGGATATTCTGGCATTTGGCCTGATTACACCGGGCACGAGAGACCGTGTAAAAAGGTCCGAGTAGTCCTGATCATAGTAACCTGAATAATAGTTGTTGTAGTAAGCATGGTTATATGGCCAATAAAAGGGGTTTCGGTTATACGGGTAACCATAGCCATATCCTCCATAACCTATTCCGTAACTTCCCCTGTATCTGCCGCCATAATAACCTCCGGACCCGAAGCCAATAGAAATTGATGGGTGAAAATACCATTTACTTTTTGATTTTTGAACAATTATGTTTGATGCCATATCCGGCAGAAGTTCATTGTACTGATTTCTAAACTGGTCAATCAAAACTATGTCATCGTACTGAACTGTAATCGGCAAGTCTGAGTTATTTTCAATTTCAATATAAAAAGCTGTAAGGTAAGCTGGCAGGTTCTCAGGATTGCCGTTCCACACATTTGATGAAATAGTAATTTTTACATTTTTTTTATCCGAAGTTGAACTCCTGACTTCCGGTGTAATAAGAGAATAGGACCTGCTGCCGTATGATGTGCAACCCGTCAAAAATGATGTAAAGAGTAAAATAAAAAAGACAGTTTTAACTTTATAATCTTTGTTTATTAACATATATTATTTATTCCTGTAATATAAACTGTATATAGGTTATTTTTGTTACTACAACTGAGTATAATAATACAATATACAAAGGATTTATTTTTAATCACAATTTGTTGATTAAAAGATAGAATTTTTATATACTAAGATTATAGAACAGGTTGATTTAGTTGTTTGAAATGTAATTGAATATAATTAACTATCCTTAAAGGAGGAATTTTACAATGTCTAACGGTAAACCAATGTCAAAATCTCAGCTATCAGGGCACATTGCTGAAAAAGCCGGAATTACTAAGAAAACCGCAGGCGAGATCCTGGATCTTCTTGCTCAGACTGCATATTCAGAGGCAAAATCTAAGGGTGAATTTACTGTTCCTGGTTTAGGAAAGTTTGTTGCAGGTATTCGTAAGGCCCGCATGGGACGTAATCCTGCTACAGGTGAAACAATTCATATACCTGAAAAGAAAGTTGTAAAATTCAGGATAGCCAAGTCAGCAAAAGACAATATGGTCTAAAACGTCTTTTAATTCTGGCTAAGCTCTACCGGATTCAGGAAAAAGAGAATACTTGAGCAAATTGAAACTTGATCTTCATCCTATATATAACAAGGGTGAACTAATAGATAAAGCACTAATAAACTCAATTGCTGAAGCTGAAAAAAACAAGATTGATGAAATTGAAATAATTTTTGGAAAAGGAAGCGGACAACTCAAAAAAAAGGTTCTCCGTTTTCTTGACCAGAAAGATGTTCGGTTAAAGTACCACCGGATAAAAAAAGATGTAAAAAATTCCGGAAGGGCTTTTGTGTATTTTCGATGGAAATAAATCAGTGTAAACTGGTTTTATTTTTCTTTCTTCCAGTTCTTGTGTTCACGTAAAACAAGTTTTTCTATTTGTTCCCAGTTATCTGCCCTTGGTCCCGGGAGGTTGCGGTTCATCGAGTTAACAACAACTATAGTTTTATGCCCGTCATTTCTGAGTGCTCTTATATTGTCGGGATTATCTTCAAGGTAAAGGTCTGCACCCACCGCTGATTTGTCTCTCATAAAACACAGGTCCCAATAAGGAATACCGTGATGTTCAAGCCATTTTACCGTTTGTTGTATAGCCTCTTCATGGAACCATTTAATAAAAAGCCTGTGGGTAATAATCCTGATTCTTATGCCTTTTGTACTTAATCTTCTAAGTACGGCAGGCGCTCCCTCTATAGGCGGCAGGTTTTTAAACAGGTCGCGTTCTTTAACTGCAAACCTGTGAAGTGCGTCATACCCACCAAAATCTTTTAAATTCCATTCAGGGAATTCATAACTTATCTCTGTAGTAAGACTGCTGTCTCCTACCCCAAGCCATTCTGCTGCTATAGGTCTTAGCCCACCAATAAAATCTGCAACTACTCCATCGAGGTCGACTCCAAGTACAAACTGTTTTTTCATA
>JAUXJP010000225.1 GCA_030624695.1 Candidatus Dadabacteria bacterium
TATACCTATGCTTACGGGAATTCCTGTCCACTTCAGTATGGTCTTTCTTATTATTTCACCGTATTCCTTGAGGTCCCTTCTTTCAAAACCTTCAAAGGAAAGAAATGCTTCATCAATGGAATAGATTTCTATATAGGGTGTGAACTTATTAAGGACTGACATTACCCTTGCCGACATATCCGAATAAAGAGTATAGTTGGAGGAAAAACATTTAATATCGTGCAGGATAACGTCTTTAGTGTGTTTATGGATTGGTGCGCCCATTGGAATCCATTCCTTAGCTTCCGTGGAACGTGACACCGCGCATCCGTCGTTGTTGGAAAGTACAACTACAGGCTTTCCTTCGAGCGAAGGGTCAAACACTCTTTCACATGAAACATAGAAAGAGTTGCAGTCTACAAGGGCATAAATTCGGGACATCTTCCAACCTCATAAAAACTATTGATACCAGGGTCTATGATACCGAGATAAAACACTCAGGCAAATCATTTTTCCATGAATTTACCACGTCACTTACCCTGTATTTGTCCATCTTGTTTGAATCGTACGGAACAAGCAGCTCTTTAAGCTCTGCTTTATTACTTTCGGGATTCAGCCATATTTTTCTGTTTTCTTTTGGCAGTATTACCGGCATACGGTCATGAATGGGTTTCATAAGTTCATTATCCGAAGTTGTGATAATAGTAAATGTATAAAGGGGGTCTGAATCCTTTTTCCACACATCCCACAGTCCTGCCATTGTAAAGAGTTTCCTGTCTTTCATAATAAAACGGTGGGGTATTTTTGTATTTTTATCCGGTTTTTGCCATTCATAAAAGCCGTCGGCAATAACGAGGCATCTTTGGGATATAAATGGTTTTTTAAAACTTGGTTTTTCAGAAATAGTTTCGGCCCTTGCGTTAATCATCCTGTATCCAATTTTAGTGTCTTTTGACCATGAAGGCACAAGTCCCCATTTAAACATTTTTAGTTTATTGCTCCCATTTTCATTGATAATTACAGGAGACAACTGGGAAGGGGCAATGTTGTACCTCGGCTTAATAATGTCATCAAAGGGCTCATCGATGAAGGTAAATTCATTGTATAGTTCTTCAAGGTCTTTTGCCTGCGAGAATCTTCCACACATTAAAGATAATTTACATTAATACTCAGCCGAGGCATAGGTTTATTCAGCCGTACATGAATTGTTTAATCCGTATAAAAGGTTAATTTTATTTAAATGAGTACAAACGGACATAAATGGAACCCAAAGGGTTATGAAGAAAATGCACACTATGTATATAAACTTGGAGAACCCCTTATAGCACTTCTTTCACCTACCGAGTCGGAAAATATCCTTGACCTTGGTTGCGGTAACGGGGAACTGACACTGAGACTCATGGAATTTGAATGCAATGTTACCGGTATTGATTCCAGCCCGGAAATGGTACATGCTGCGAAGGAAAACGGTGTAAACGCAGTTGTTATGAAAGCGCAGGAACTCAGTTTTAACAATGAATTTGACGGGATCATCTCAAATGCTGCAATTCACTGGATGTCTGATATAGAAAAAGTATTGGAAGGATGCTTCAGGTCATTAAAAGCTGGTGGCCGGTTTGTAGGAGAGTTTGGCGGAGAGGGAAACGTTGGAAGAATAGTTTCAGCTACTGAAAAATATTTTGAATCACATCCTGAACTGGGAGAGTTTACTGTTCCCTGGTACTTCCCTTCTGTTGAGGAATTTGAAGAAGAACTTGAATACGCCGGGTTTTTTACCGAATACCTGGAACTTATTGACAGGCCCACACCTTTACCTACAGGAATTAAAGGCTGGCTTATTACATTTTTTCACGGACTAATGTCCGGATTTGCCGATGAACAAAAAGATAGTTTTATCAATGAAGTTACGGAAACACTAAGGCCTGAACTTTACAATAAAGATACCGGCTGGCACGCGGACTATGTAAGGTTGAGGTTTAAGACTTTAAAATAAAGGCCCGGCCGAAGCCAGGCCGATTTTATTATTCACCATCAAGTAAATATTTGTCGTAAACTTCTTTAGCCCAGAAAAGCTCGGTTCCTGCTGAAACCAGTGCCACTTCCATTATTGCTTCGGAAATCTCTTCCTTGCTGTATCCGACTGCCATTGCTTTCTTGATCCTTGAACTGGTGCAGTGTGGGCACCTTCCATGAATAGCCACAGCCAGGGCAACCATTGCTTTTGATTTCTTGTCTAATTTGCTTTCACCTTCACATGCGTTATAAAATTCCCACCATCCCTTTGCCATGTCAGGTGCTTTCTCGTCAAACCATAATGCCATTTTACAGCCTCCTAAGTTAGAATGTGTTATTTTGTTTGATGTACATTATATCATTTAGGTTCGGAGAATATAGAGATGATTTACGGGAAACACGATCAGAAAACACTGGATCAGTTCAAAAGTATTATGAAAAATGCCGAAAAGGGTGCATTAATGGCAGATGGGCATATTGGGTACGTGATGCCGATTGGGGGAGTTGCGGCTTACAGCAGTGTAATTGCCCCGGCGGGAGTCGGCTATGACATTGCCTGCGGTAATATGGCAGTAAAACTTGATATTAAAAAAGGACAAATATTTGACAAACTCGGCGAAACCTTGGACTGGATACAGGACAATATCTCTTTTGGTATAGGAAGGAATAATAAGGAACTGGTAGAGCACGAGATATTCTATGACCGTTATGCCTGGTTCGCCTATGATAAAAAACAGCGGGAAGAATTACACAAACTTGCCAGAAACCAGCTTGGGACTGTTGGCAGCGGCAATCACTACGTAGACATTTTTGAAGACGAAGAAGAAAATATATGGATCGGTGTTCATTTTGGAAGCAGGGGGCTTGGGCACAGGA
>JAUXJP010000107.1 GCA_030624695.1 Candidatus Dadabacteria bacterium
ATTAATATAAAACAAAATTAAAAAATTACTACAAAGTACATGTTGATTTGTATATTGATTATATATTATTAGTCATTATGAAAAAGATAAAAACTATAATATTTGGCCTAAAGGTGTTGCCGAACATTCAGTCGGTGACAACATAATTGACTATCTTTGTGATAAGAACTTCAAAGACAATATACAGGAGAAAATACTTCAAAATTAAAGATTTATAAAGTAAAAAACAGTTGTGATTATAAGAATCAGTATAGCAGCTGGTACCAAATATTTTCTGAAAAGACTGTAGTCATATTTATTTTTTTTATTTGTTGTTTTAATGGAACCCGCCACAGGTTCATAACTGCATCTGCAATATGAATGACCATTTCTGTAAAGGTCGAAAGAACATAGAGGATTGGGAAGAGGCATTTTTTTTAGTGCTTCTGAAATATCTACAATTTTATCAGATATAGCCTTACATTCCCTACAACCTGCTGCCCCGCAGTTTTGTATTCTCACCTTATTATATCCCAGCCTTGAATACTGCCGAAGTGATAATCTATGCATATTCCGTATAGTTTCTATCGGATTGTTTTTGTCCTCGGTGGCAATGAAAGTTGCCAGCTTGTTGTATACACTTATTGCATCTTCCAGGTGCCCCTTGCTGCCATACGTGCGGGCCTCTGAATCCAGAATCATTTTGATAATATAGTTGTCTGCTGTTTTAGTTGTAAACTGGTTCTTAAATTTTACAAACTGCTTTGGGGAGATAGCATATCTTTCAAGTATGTCCCGAACTTCTTTATCCAGTTCGGATAATTTTAATTCACTAGATGTATGCTGAATACTCATTTGTACTTTAAAGACCTAAACCCAACCTTTATATCAATATTACAACAGTTTACAGTTCTTATTCAAATTATCTTTTCAATTCATAGGAACAGTTTATAATCTTTAACTCTACAATATTTAACTCAGGAGTATTAAATTTTGTTAACAGTAATAGTTGTAGCCTTAATAGCCGGTGTTATAAGCCAGATTATTGCAGTTTACCTTGGAATACCAAGTATCGTATTCTTACTGATATTTGGTGTTATTCTGGGGCCGGAATTACTAAATTTTATTGATCCGGGGAATTTTGGGTCTGGTTTTGAGGTATTAATCAGACTATTTGTGGCAATTATACTTTTCGAAGCCGGTTTAAACCTTGAAAAAGAAGAAATTAAAAAACACAGGGCTGTTATCCTGCCTCTCGTAACAGTGGGTGCAATTATTACAATGTTTGGTGCTGCTTTATTTGCCAGGCTTATTATTGATTTTGACTGGCCCCAGGCATTTTTATTTGGCTCACTCGTTATTGTAACAGGCCCCACGGTAATACAGCCATTATTAAGAAGAATCCATGTTAAATCAAATTTAAAAAATATTCTGGAGTTTGAGGGTGTTTTTATAGACCCGATTGGTGCTATTGTGGCTATTTTTGTATTTGAAATTGTTCTTCAAATAGACCGATCATTATTTGCTGCGGTTAACCTGGTTTTCCTTAGGTTTGGGGTAGGGCTTGTTATTGGTTTAATAGGGGGATATCTAATAAGTTTTTTAATCAAGAAGTTCTCAATACATCTTGATGAAAACCAGGACTTTTTTGTACTTGCATTTGCACTTGGAATATATGCCTTGTCGGAGTCCATTCTGCCCGAGTCCGGATTAATGGCAGCTGTAGCATCGGGAGTTGTTGTAGGAAATATGCATATACCTAATGAACAAAACCTTAAAAAGTTTAAAGGCAAAATATCTATACTGTTTATTTCCCTCTTGTTTGTACTGTTGGCGGCAAGCCTTGAGCTCGATTATGTATATGACCTCGGTTATAAAGGGGTATTGATTGTACTCGCCTTAATCTTTGTTGTAAGGCCTCTGACTGTCTTTATCTCATCAATTAATTCTGAACTTAAAACAAATGAAAAGCTCTTTATCTCCTACATTTCTCCAAGAGGTATCGTTGCAGCTTCCATAGCATCTTTGATCGGAATTGAGCTTAAAAAAAGGGGAATTGAAGGGGGTGAATCAATTCAGGGCCTCGTATTTTTGACAATTGCTATAACTGTCATATTCCAGGGACTAACAGTAAATGCTGTTTCTAAACTGCTAAAAGTAACTATTGATACCAAGCGTGTGGTTATAGTAGGTGCAAATGAATTTGGAAGATTGATTGGGAAGTTGCTCGTCAGGGAAAATATGGAAGTATGCTTAATTGATACCAATGAACGGCTTATCCAGAAAGCCTGGCAGGAAGGGCTAAATGCTGTAGAGGGGAACAGCCTGGATATAAACCAGCTCGAAAAAACAGGGATAGATAATGCCGAAAGTATTATTGCTGTTACAACCAGTGACAAGGTTAATCTTTTTGTATGCAGGTTAGCAATGATAGACTTCGGACTCAAAAATGTGTTGCCTGTTGTAAACCAGTCAAAAGAAGGAATTGATCATAATTCTTTAACAAAACTGAACCTGAACCTTGCTCTTGGAAAACCACTGAATATTTTTGAGATTAATTCGAAAATATCCCATAAAAATTATATTGTAATTTCAATTGCAATAGTTCAGTCCTCTGAAGTTGATGAAGTAAATAACTTGATCATGAGGGAACACATAGTACCGATACTATATAAAAAGGATTCGAAGAGCCAGGCTATGATTTACAAAAAGGGTATAAAGCTTCTGAAAGGCTGGGAAATAGTCCTGATAGACTTTGACCCAACATCAACCGATCTTGAATTTGTCGGTGATAATGAGAAAGAGGTAATAGATATTTAGCAGTTTAGGTTGTTTAATGATTGTGTGGGTATACAATATCGATTGATATGCAGAAATTTGAAAACAAATTAGAGGAATTAAAAAAAATTGTAGAGAAGCTGGAATCCGGGAACATTTCTCTGGATGAATCTTTAAAACAGTTTGAGACAGGTACAAAACTGCTCGGTGAATGTTTTAAATCACTCGAAAAATACAATAAAAAAATTCAAATTTTAACCGAGAAAAAAAGTGGTGAAACCGAACTAAGTGACTTTGAACCGGAATCTGATTAAATGAATTTCCAGATTGATAAGTATATAAGTAAAAAAAGGGCAGTTGTAGAAAAAAGATTAGAAAAATTCTTCCGAACCGGGAATAAACGCCAATCATTTTTAAAAGATTCAATTCGTTACAGTCTTCTTGCCAAGGGTAAAAGGTTAAGGCCTGTTCTATGCCTTGCCTCCTGCGAAACCTTTAATGGCAATTTGTCCCAGGCCCTGCCTGTTGCATGCGCTATTGAAATGATACATACATATTCCCTTATACATGATGATCTGCCGTCTATGGATGATGACAATCTTAGAAGGGGTGTGCCCACTAATCATAAGGTGTATGGTGAATCTACCGCAATACTCGCGGGAGATGCCCTCCTGACGGATTCTTTTAACCTGATCGTAAAAGAAGGTATAAAGAAAAATATATCAACAGATATTATTTGTGAGTTAATTGTTTTATTATCAACAGCAGCCGGATCTGACGGGATGGTTGAAGGGCAGGTATTAGACCTGGAATCTGATACAAATAAGAATGTTACCGTAGCGGACCTGAAGAAACTCCATTTACTTAAGACGGGTGCATTAATAAGTGCTTCTGCTGTGGCCGGTGCAATTGTAGCCGGTGCAAAAAATGATGAAATAAAAAACTTAAAAAAATTCTCAGATTCTATAGGACTGGCTTTCCAGATAAAAGACGATTTAATTGATGATAATGAAGCCGGCAAAACCGGCAAATCCGGTGGGTCAGACAGGAAAAACAATAAATCGACCTACCTGACTGTACTTGGCAAGAAAAAATCACTGTCTTTAATCGAAGATTTAACCAAAAAATCCAATTACTATCTTGATAGGATAGATAGAAACACAACAATACTTAAAAACCTGGCCGATTACCTTGGTAAAAGAAAACGCTAAAAAAATAAGGATTGATAAATTAATCCATGATAAAGGTTTTGCTGAAAGCAGGTCACAGGCCCAGTCGATAATTATGGCAGGATCAGTATTTATAGATAATCAGAGAGTAGATAAACCAGGGACAGCAGTAGATATAAACTGTGAAATCGAGATAAAGAACAGTAAAAAAAAGTATGTGAGCAGGGGAGGGCTGAAACTTGAAAAGGCACTCGAAGATTTTAATATTGAAGTAAATAGTTTAACCGCACTTGATATTGGTGCCTCAACCGGGGGTTTTACCGACTGCCTTCTGCAAAAAGGGGTAAAAAAGGTATATGCATTTGATGTGGGACATGGACAGTTTGACTGGAAATTAAGAAACAACGAAAAGGTAGTGGTCAAAGAAAAAATTAACTGCAGGTACCTTGAATACGCCCATGTGGGCGAATTTGTGGACCTTATTGTTATTGATGTATCTTTTATTTCGTTAAGACTCATTGTTGGCCCTGCCATAAAGTTATTAAATGAAGATGGCGTACTTATTGCGCTTATTAAACCCCAGTTTGAAGCCGGTAAAGGTGAAGTAGGTAAGGGAGGAGTAATAAAAGACGAGGCCAAACATAGGGAAATAGTCGAAATGATACGTTCCTACTTTGAAACATTAAACCTTACTATTAAAGGGATAATACCATCACCTATAGAAGGTGCGGATGGAAATAAAGAGTTTCTTATTTGTGCAAAAAGATAAAAAAACTACTTTTTACCCCAGTCGGCAAGAAACTTTTCGAGGCCTATATCCGATAAAGGATGTTTATAGAGCTGTTTGAAGATCTTATACGGCATTGTGGCAACATCGGCACCTAGCAA
>JAUXJP010000158.1 GCA_030624695.1 Candidatus Dadabacteria bacterium
ATACTATGTTCTTTCTGATGCCGGTGGGACTTTGTACCCGGAAGAAGGGGAGCCCAAGGTGCTAAAGCTAAAAGAAGGCATGGCTAGTTTCCAGGAGCCTGTAGAGAAGCACCAGCTTGAAAATACTGGTGATAATGACATAAGAATGATTATATTTGAGTTGAAGAACCAATAGGCGCGGTAGGTACTGAAAAAACCGGGACGTTCGAATTCAAACTTTTCAATTCGAAGAAATAGTTAATTTTCAGTAATATAAATGAGACCTTGCAAAGTCTGGGTGGCAAGATCGAGCTTCATCAGGGCAACGGCAAGGTCGATGAAAACGTATATAAATTGATTCGAATTTAAAAAAGAGAAGGCTTGAGATGATAATAGATACCCCCCATATCTGCAATATTGTACTATTCTTTCCGCATGTTTCATTAAGCAGGATGTTTAGATGAATAAGAGTAAAACAGCTTATTTGATTCCTTTCTTTATATTTGTCGTTTCTTTTGTTTATGCACAAGATCCGACGAATAAAGCAGAATGTATTGAGCAATTAAAAACCGGGGTAGAAAAGCAATGCACCCTGCTTTTTGGTGACAGCAACAAAGAACAGGAAGAACTTTGCCTTAAAAATGCACCGATGGAAGTAGAGAAACAATGTGATCGATTTTTTGGAAACGGCAATTTTTGTTCGGTCTGCACTTCAGAATGTGTGCAACAGTTTAAGGAAGATGATCCTACCCGTATTGAGTGTCTTCAGACGTGTTTAAATAATCCTGCGTGTAAAAATAAAAAGTAATGATAAAGACTTCGATTCTTTAAGATTCTCTAAATTGTGGGCAGGATTGCCTTAATTCAATCCCTAAAACCAACCCTCTCAGCCCATTTAAGAGCTTCTAAGAGCTCTTTTTTTAGTCTCGGATAAATACAACCCTGCTTTTCACCACAAGGCTCTTTAGCCCTATATCAGTTATACTATTAACTACTTAATTAAAGGATAATATTCATGCAAGAACTACAACTAACCAACGATAAATTAAAGAGATTCCCTCCAAAACTTCAGGAACTTGCCAGATTCATTGAAGATCACTCTGGATTTAAGAGCTTGAAACAGGCTTGTGAGTTAGCAGGTCTTAATTATAAGAGCGCAATTGTTATGATTACCAAAGAAAGGAAGAAAGGTAGTGATTTCAAGGACTTAATTTACAGTATTCTCGATAAAAGGAATAGAGATCGATTAGTTTATATAGATGATGCAGTAGCTGAAAAAGCTTTAGCAGGGGATATGCGGGCAGCAGAATTATTCTATAAGAGATTTTATATTTTCTGCCGGCCTTGCAAGTATTACTTTGTCTCCACTGACTACTATTGGCCTTTGTAAAAGATCAGGATATTTAAGGATAAGTTTTACTGTTTCGGCAAGCCCAAGTTCCGAATATATACCGGCTTTTTTTCTGAGTAACTCTTTAGGTTCAATTTTTAATTTTTTTATCAAATCGGTTAGCTCTTGTTTTGACAGGCTTTGCTTGTAATAATCGATACTCTCGTACTCAACTTTACAACCATCAAGAATTGCTACAGCTTTTTTACAGGTCGTACATGTTGGTTTTAGGTATATTGTTACTTTTTTTGATGACATAATTTTATTTATTAAAACTGATTATATTCAATAACTACAGGTATTAAATAATACATAATATTTAACAGAAAATTAACAAACGCTTTCGCACTTTATTTGCAGTACTTTTGTAAAATTAATCGAGAATTTATATTTTATTTTGTATAATTTATTTAGTAATTATTCAACAATATCAGTATGTTAAACAATAAAATATAATTTTTATAAAAAAAGATACTCTCGTATTTTAAAAAATTTTAATTTTTTGTAAAGAAGCAACATACTGTAATTATTGGAAAAATATTTTTTTCTTGACAACATATTTTGACATCTGTTACGCTCTATTCAGAATGCCGTCGGGTGGGCGTTATTTTAAAACTTATACATAGATTTTTTATCCACAGACTGTTGATAAATTGTGGATAAATGGCCTTCTTTTTCATGGAGGAGAAGAGGTAAATTGCGTAAAAAATCAGCCTTGATGAACCAGGAAATTGCCGATGATGATATTACTGAAAACTTTGAGAAATCAAATTTAAGCCCTGTCGTATGGGATTTGATCTTAGAAAAAATTAATGAAAAATCCAATCCACAGGTATTTTTCTGGTTCAGATCTTTAAAGCTTATTTCTCAGGACAGTAAATCCATAAAACTTCTTTCAAAAACAGTATTTGATAAGGACTGGATTGAGAATCATTATCTGGACTTTATCAACGATACTATAATTGAAATCTATAATCGTGAACTTGAGATAAAAATCGAAGCACGAAACGAGAATTCTTCACCAACTCATAAAAAAATAATAAAGAAAGTGGATAGGCCGATAGCTCCTTTTTCCGGCTCTTTAAATCCCCACTATACATTTAAAAGTTTCATCGTCGGCCCAAGTAACCAGTTTGCACATGCAGCTTCCATTGCAGCTTCACAAAAACCGGGAAAAGCTTATAACCCTCTTTTTATATACGGTGGGGTTGGACTTGGTAAAACCCATTTAATAAATGCAATAGGAAAATACATATTAAAGAACAGTGCCGACACACCCAGAGTCTGCTGCATATCTGCCGAACATTTCACAAATCAGGTAATTAATGGAATTAAAACAAACAAAATGGAAGACTTCCGCAACCGTTACAGGTTTGGTTGTGACGTTTTACTTATTGACGACATACAGTTTATAGCGGGTAAAGAAAGTACGCAGGAAGAGTTTTTCCATACTTTCAATACACTTTATGAATTAAAAAAGCAGATCGTACTTACAAGTGATAAATCACCTCATGAAATGTCATATTTAGAGGAACGCCTGCGTTCAAGATTTGAGTGGGGACTTATTGCTGATATTCAGCCTCCGGATGTAGAGACCAGGATAGCTATTCTTACGCAGAAGGCAGAGGCAGAGGATGTAGAGGTGCCGAGTGAGGTAGCACATTATCTTGCTGAATATACACATTCAAATGTCAGAGAACTTGAGGGTCTTTTGAATAATATAATTGCACACTCAAAGCTTATGAATACGGAAATCTCTATTGACCTTGCCAAACAGGTATTAAAAACCTTGGTTAAAAAAGATGAAAGGCGGGTAATAACAGTAGAATCAATTCAAAAAGAGGTTGTAGTATATTTTGACCTTAGGCTCGCTGATTTAAAATCAGGCAGAAAACAAAAAAAGATATCACTTCCCAGGCAGATAGCTATGTATTTGTCCAGAAAATACACAGCCGCATCTTATCCGGAAATAGGTGAAAAGTTTGGAGGAAAGGATCATTCAACAGTCATACACGCTGTTAAAAAAATTGAGAGGTTGCTGGGCAAGGACATTCCTTTAACAAATTCTATTAACACTATATCAAAAAAAGTTGATTTTAGAAGTTGATAAACTGTTGAGATTCTTGTTTAATAATTGTTGATAGTATTTAAAGATTTTGTATTTTGATTTTTTATGTTAATTTGTGTTTATAACATCAGTTTTTACCAACAGGGTTGTTAACATAAAATAATTAATAATCAGGGGTGTTTAAGGTAGATATAAACAAATTCACAAAGCCTACTACTACTACTTTTAATTTAATATATATTATTTAATAGTATTAACAGGAGTGTTGAAATATGAAATTTACGATAGAAAAAAAGGTGTTG
>JAUXJP010000108.1 GCA_030624695.1 Candidatus Dadabacteria bacterium
ACATTAGTGTAAAAATTAATAAAAGTCTCATAGTACGCCTCCTAAATTTATAATACCCCAATTCTTTAATTCTATATTGTTGTTAAAACAAGTTCAATTGGAATAAAAAATTTTGTTGTTAAGTTATGATGTGTTAATATCCAAAACATTTAAATCAAGTCTTATTAATGAAGTAATTTTCTCAAATTCTTACTGTAGTCAGTTAATCTGTCTTTGTGTTTTGAATATCACTTTCTACAAGGTACTGGACCGCGGACCTGATAAATTTACTTCTCTGTGCTTCACCTAATACTCCCTTTAAGCTATCATGAACAGACGGATCTATTAACAATGCCCCAAGTGTGCCTTCACCGTCCTTAAGACTTTCTGATATGTCTTTAAAATTTGAAGTAGTAGCATTTAGATTTGCCATTGTGGAACTAAGTTCATTTTTGAACTGCTCATCATAAATCAATGAATGCAGTACACCATTACCATTTTCAATTGCAGAAAGATTTTTCTCCAACGAATCAGAGCTTTTCCTTAAAGATTTGAGAGTCAGGCTAATGTTGTCCAGGTTTTTTTCATCACCAAACACAGCAGAAACCTTATCAAGGTTTTTTGATATACTGATTATGTTTGTAAGAAGTTCATCGGAACGGCCTATAATTTCCTGGAGTTCGGGTGGGGTAAAGCTTTCAACAATAATATCATTAAAAGTAGTAAACGGTGGTTCCTCCCCGCGAATAATCTCTATATATTTGGCCCCGAGCAGTCCTTCCGTTCTTATCGTTGCCTGGGAATCAGGTGCTATACGCTGAACGCCCTCTTTGTTTACTTTCATCGTTACCTGAATCAGGTTTTTATTTATACTTTGGGGGAAACTGATTTTAGCAACACTCCCTACCTTTACACCGGACAATCTTACATAAGCCCCGGGTAAAAGTCCGACCGTATTATCAAAATAAGTATTCACTGTATACTCTTTTTCAAATAAATTACGTTCCCCGCTAATTACAAAAATTCCTATAACAAAAATCAGCAGGGTAATAAAAACAAAAAACCCTACTTTTAAATATAATGACCTGTCATCTTGCATTTAATTTTCCTTTTTGGATACAAAATATTTTGATATTTTACTAATGATTTTAACTGAATTATACGGTACAATTAACAACTTCTCAAAACCTATGTTTACCTGATTACTTTTCATTTTTATCAATGTAAGCATTTCGTATACTTTTAAATGTATTCTCTCTGAATTATCTTAAAGGAGCTATTGAAATGATAAAGATCAACAGGGCAATTATCAGTGTCTCGGATAAAGAAGGTGTTGCTGAGTTTGCAAAAGGACTGGATGAACTGGGCATACATATTCTTTCAACCGGCGGTACTGCCAAAAAATTAAAAGATAGCGGTGTAAATGTTACTGAAATATCGGAATACACGCAGTCAAATGAAATACTCGGAGGCAGGGTAAAGACGCTGCACCCAAAAATTCATGGTGGAATACTTGCCATTCGTGATAACAAAAACCATCAGGAAGATATGGCAACTAACAATATAGAGCCTATTGATATGGTTATAGTAAACCTTTACCCCTTTGAACAGATAATAAAGAATGAAAATGTAACATTGAGTGAAGCAATAGAAAATATTGATATCGGCGGCCCTACAATGCTAAGGGCGGCGGCAAAAAACTATAAGGACGTGTCAATTGTAACAGACCATACAGATTACAGTGATATTTTAAAAGAACTCAATAATAACAATGGTTCAATAAGCGACAAGACCAATTTCACACTTGCTGTAAAAGCATTTTCTTTAGTTGCACGATATGATTCAGCAATATCTAATTTCCTTTCAGCAATAACAGATGATGGTTCCAAATCTAAAATGCCTTCCAGCTATACACTTCATCTAGAGAAAAAGATGTCACTCAGGTACGGGGAAAACCCACACCAGGATGGCGCTTTTTACGTTGAATCCGAAATACCTTATGCATGTATATCCAACGCCGAGCAGTTGCAGGGAAAAGAACTTTCCTTAAACAACATCTATGATACAGATTCTGCTTTTGAACTTGTAAAGGAGTTTAATGAAACAGCATGCGTGATAGTAAAACATAACAACCCTTGCGGTGTTGCTGTAAACGAAAAACTGGTTGACGCATTTTTAAATGCGAAATCATGCGATCCCGTAAGTGCCTTCGGGGGTATAATTGCGTTCAATAGGGATGTTGACGAGGCTAGTGCCGCGGAAATAGCTGAGATGTTTGTAGAAGTTGTAATCGCACCTGGTTACAGCGAAAAAGCACTTGAATTATTATCATCTAAGAAAAATCTGAGAGTTTTAAAAACTCCCGAGATAAGTATCAGTAATAAATCAGCATTTGATTTCAAAAAGGTCGTAGGTGGGATGCTTATACAGGATAAAGATTCTACCTCTGACGAAGATTTTGATGAGTTTAAAGTCGCTACAAAACGCGAACCTACAGAGCAGGAACTGCAAGACCTGATATTTGCCTGGAAAGTATGTAAACATGTCAAATCCAATTCCATTGTATTTGCGCGCAATGGCCAGACTACAGGAATTGGTGCAGGACAGATGAGCAGGGTGGATTCGGTAAAACTTGCTACTATGAAATCAGAAGTCGGTACAGAGGGCTCTGTGCTTGCTTCAGATGCGTTCTTTCCTTTTAGGGACGGCATTGATGAAGCGGCAAAGGCAGGAATAACTGCTATAGCCCAACCAGGGGGTTCAATAAGAGATGAAGAGACTATAGAAGCTGCCGAAGGTAGCGACATAGCTATGGTATTTACCGGCGTTAGGCATTTTAGACATTAAGAAAAAACGGTTTGCTATAGTTAGTTTTTTATCTGATCTTTGTATTTATCCGGGATAGAATTCGGATTATTGGTAACATGAACAACACCCTTATCATCTACCCATTTAATTAACGGGGAACTGTTGGTTGGACGCGAACTTACATTTACCGTAGGTTCTGATAAATCCACATCAATTGTATCAGGTTGGTTGGGCACATAGTCTGAAGATTCTCCCTGCACCTTTTGTTTATTAACGTCAATATTACTTCTTCTTTGAAGGCCGCTTCCCGAACTTAGAGATGAATTGCCAAGTTCCGAATACTGAAAGTTGTCTGCATTTTCAGTTGGCCAGTAATAATACCAGGGGGGTTGTACAGGCTGAGTACTGACTTGTGCATTGGCTGAAAAAGCCAGTGCAAACATAAACATTATAATTGTATATTTCATAGTTAAGTTCCTGCTTAATTTTTTATTCTGCACTCATAACTATATCTTTTATTAATTTTATGCTCTCTAAACTTGTAATCCGGTAAAGTATATTCTGATACAAAATACATGTCCATCTCTTTAAGCTTTGGGCCATTTCTATTATTATTCCATTTATCACATAAATATTTTGAATAAAACCGCTTAAAACGTTTATTTTTTTCTTTATACATATTTCTTGTAAGTTTTCTCCACCTGTAGGATGAAAAATCATCCAGCCTGTTTTCAGGAGGGTCCCAGCTGACCTCTTTTCCGTTTCTGAATACATCCCTTATTAAACCGTTATCAAGTAGTCCCACTATTACATACCAGCCATCAGAGCTATAAGGTTTAGGGGCAAACATGTTCCATTTCTGCCTGAGTTGAGTTGCCTTACCCACAAATGTTAATTTATTAATAAATGAAAATGTATCTGCATAAGAATGTTTTAAGTTCCAGAACAATACGAAAACAATAAGGAAAATAATAAGTATATTTGTTAAAATATTAAAAAACCGCGGGACTCTCAGTCTATAGTAATACCAGTTATCAATACCTTTAATATAGTATTTTATTCCTCCTGACAATTTAGCAAAATTACGGTTCAAAAAATTCTGCAAGCCTGGTAGAAAATCCCAAAAGGAAGGAGGCAACAGTATCAATAAAGATGCAATGCAAATCCACGGGAACAGCCCAATATTCATTGTTAGTGCAAGGCCAAGCTGGAATGAGGCCATTAAACCTATAAAAATGTATCTAAACAGACTATTTTTATAAGGAATAAGCAGTAACAGGGGACCCAAAAGCTCAATCCAAATGATTGAAAAAGTTAATCCCTTCATAAGCTGTGGAAATTTGTATATATAAGGGCCAAGTAAGAAACTGAAATGATCTATACTTAATGCATAATATATCGCTGTATAATCTTTTCTCCATGGATCACCTGTTTTGAGCATTCCTGTAAATACATACATAATCAGAATTTGAATTATGAATGCTGCAGCGGGGAGAGAAAAAATAAAATTTTTCTCAATTCTTATTTTTTTAAAATATGAATCCACGGAAAATCTTTCCGCCCATGGAGTAAATATTCCCCAAAAAAGTAAACAGCGGAAGAGTACATCACCACCTTGAAGTAGCAGAGGGTTTCTAAGGTTTAATGAAACTAACAGGGCCCAGCTGACAATTGTTGCAATTCGTGTAAAAAATCCTATCAAAAGAAAAAACGCAAAAATAGCAGCAAGTAAGAAAAGAAAGAGCTGAAAATAATAATCACCACTTAAAGCATGAACGGATGTATAGTAATTACCTTCGTAAAGACTTTTCAGGGCATATAAATTAAGCAACCCTTCATCTGTATAAAAATCTTTTAAAAACCTGGAACGAATAAATAAATCCGCAAGTATTAGAATCCCAAATGCTATTCTGGTTATAGCAAGTGATCTTAAATCAACTGAAAAATTCTTCGTTAAAATATTTAAGATCTTCATTTAGTAATTTTAAAACCGTAGTCATTAGGTAAAAGCACTTAT
>JAUXJP010000059.1 GCA_030624695.1 Candidatus Dadabacteria bacterium
ACGGAACATTAAAGATTCTTGCAGAAGTTGAAGATGCTTTGGTGTTTGTTTTTCCAGCTGACCATGTAATTGAAGATGCCAGGGCTTTAGAAAATGCTATTAAAAGGGCAGATCTGCTTGCCCAAGATGGATTTATTGTTACATTCGGCATAAAGCCTCAATTTCCGGAAACCGGATACGGTTATATAGAAGGTGGTGAACCTATTGAAGAATGTGGATTAAGAATAAAAAGATTTGTAGAAAAGCCAAATAAAGAAAAAGCAATTGAATATTTAAATAGTGGCAACTATTTTTGGAATGCCGGAATATTTGCATTTAAGGCCTCAACAATTATTAGTGAATTCAGGGAACATGCACCGGAAATTTTCGAGATTCTTGCCGGTGGAGATCATGTTGATGAATCCACCTATAGTAAACTTCCTAATATTTCATTTGATTATGCTATTATGGAGAATACTGACAGGGGGGCTGTACTTCCTGTATCATTCAAATGGAGCGACGTCGGTTCCTGGAAATCTGTATATGATTTCCTACCAAAAGAAAAAAATAATAATGTGCTAAATGGGGATATTATTGCAAAGAATTCTAAAAACTGCCTGATTAAAGGAGACCGACGCCTTATTGTTGCTAACGGGCTTTCAGATATAGCCGTTGTTGATACCGATGATGCTATACTGATTTCTCATATAGACCATTCTTCAAATGTAAAATCCATTGTTAATGAACTAAAAGAAGATGGAAGGCAGGAATGCTTTTCCCATCAAATTGTAAACAAACCCTGGGGATATTATTTAAATCTTAATACGGATGATGGATATAAAGTAAAAAAAATAGTAGTTAATCCCGGAGGCAAACTATCTCTGCAAAAGCACGAACACAGGTCTGAACACTGGATCATATCAAAGGGGACTGCAAAGGTTACTAACGGTGATGAGACTGTTATTGTAAAAGAAAAAGGGGCTTTGTTTATTCCCCAACGTAATATTCACAGGATTGAAAATATTGGTAATACACCACTGCATATAATTGAGGTTCAGTTTGGAATAATACTAGAAGAGGATGACATCGTAAGACTGGAAGATGATTACGGAAGGGTAAGCAATTGATTAATAAAATAAGATCTCTGCATTACTTATTTAGTATTTTATTATTTATAACCTTTTTTTCTACTTGTCTTAATGCAGAAGAAATGGGATATGAAGTTGTTTCCGAGGGGTTCTTAAATACCGATGACCGCTACCAGAGTATGGTTATCAAGGAAAAAGATGACCTGGACAAAATACTTAAACAGCAGGGTGTTGATACAGAATCAATAAAAATTGATTTAGAGAAAGAGACTTTAGCCTTAATAGTCCCTGATAAAAGCAGTTACCCTGACAGGATATCAATAGAAGAGATTAAGAAAAATGATCAGCATTTAATTAATGTTAACTATTCTATTGAAACTGCTTCATATGTGCGGGAAAAGAATGAAGAAGTTAACAAACCATACAAATTAATTAAGATATTTCCAGCCGGGAAAGATTTTACAAGAGTAAGTTTCAGAGAAACGAATTCTAAAAGCCCTGTCTTCGTAAACAATTCAGTTGAAAATATTATCAAGTATACAAATGTCCTGGAAGACAACAGGGAAAACCTTTTCTTAAATTATCTTCCCCTTGACAAGGGAAACAGCTGGACATATGACTTTGAGTCGCCAAGAGGGAAAGGCAGCCAGACTTTTTCCATTGTTACATACACAAATGGGTGGTCAATATTTGATTCATACTTCGGTATGAGCAACCTGGCTCTCAGGTTGGATAGGGGAGGACATATTCATGTATCTTCTGAGAATGGCAACAGGCCTTTTTATACTCCGGATGTACTTGTAAGTTATAAAAAAGAACCTTACAAATCAGGGACATTTGAATTTAGTGAAATTATGGTAGTTACATCCAGTGAAAACAGTAATATTGAGTTTAAGGATATATATGCAAAAGATGTAGGACTTATATATCATGAACATAAGACAAATGAGGGTGTTGCCAAATATAGTTTGACGAATGCTTATGTTAGAGGAAAACAAATACCCTAATTTCATTATAATGTACTAATTGACACAAATTATTCTTTAGTTATTTTTTTTATTCCTTTTGGAGAGGTGGCCGAGTGGTCGAAGGCGCTCGCCTGCTAAGCGAGTAAGGGGGTTAAACTCCTTCGAGGGTTCGAATCCCTCCCTCTCCGCACTTCGACAAGCTCAGTACTACCTACTTCTTTCAGGCTCAGTACTACTCCACCATAATTTAATATTTATCTTTCTTTGATATCCTCTAAATGGAATAATATTTACACGGGATCAAAAATAAAAATGAAAAAATTTATTTTATCTTTATTTGTAGTTTTTCTTCTTATAGCAGGATTGAAACTATTTGTATCTCAACATGCGGACAGTTGCCTGAATGAGGGAGGGTTCTGGTACAAAGATATATGCCTTACTTCAAATACGCCCGAAAATGAACTTAAGAAAGCAGGTTTAATAACTGAAGTAAAAACAGAAAAGACTAATATCAAAGTAACTTATCCTTATAAAGTCCTGGAATACCCGAAAATACATAAATATCTAAAGCAGAATGTTGAAATCATAAAGAAAGATAACGGTTTTGAAGACCAGGATATTGAGCTTGGATTGAGCGGTCATCCGTGGTCATTAAACATAGACATGAGCAATTATGTCTCAGGTGATAAGGTTGCAAGTATTCTTGGTTATGTTTTTAGTTTTACAGGAGGTGCTCATCCTAACCATTCATATTTCTCAGTAAATTTTGATAAAACGTCGCAGGACATGATAAGTATTAAAGATTTATTTGATAATACGGAAACAGTTCTCGATAAAATTTCCAAATACGCCGTATCAAATATTCAAATGCAAAAGTCAGCAAGATTAAATGAGAAAATTAAAGAGGATGAATGGCTAGTTGATGGAGCAGGGCCGGATTTGAAAAATTACAATATTTTTGTATTTGTTACTGATGGAAATAGTAAAATTGAGGGGCTTAAGTTTATTTTTCCTCCCTACCAGGTTGGCCCGTATGTTGAGGGTGAATACGAAGTAACAGTTCCTTCGGCAATATTTTATAATAATCTTAAAAGTCAGTACAAAAATAATTTTGTTTTAAAGGAAGCAAAATGAACAGATGCAGCTGGTGCGATGGAAATGATCTTTATATTGACTATCACGACAAGGAATGGGGAGTCCCGGTATATGATGATAATAAGCAGTTTGAATTCCTGGTTCTTGAGTCTGCCCAGGCAGGGCTTAGCTGGCTTACAATACTTAAAAGACGGGACAACTATAGGATTGCTTATGATAACTTTGACCCCGTGAAAGTGGCATCTTTTGATGAAAAAAAGATAAATGAACTAATAAATAATGAAGGCATTATTAGAAACAGGAGAAAGATAGAGGCTTCTGTTAACAACGCCGGATTCTTCCTGGACATACAAAAAGAGTTTGGGAGTTTTTCGGACTATCTGTGGGGATTTGTAAATAACAAACAGGTGGTAAATTCCTGGAAAGAATTATCAGAAGTACCGGCTAATACAAATCTATCAGATAGTATAACGAAAGATTTGAAAAGCAGGGGATTTAAGTTCATAGGTCCTACAATATTATATGCTCACCTACAGGCTGCAGGGATTGTAAATGATCATCTGGTAGACTGTTTCAGGTATAAAGAGGTAATGGCTTAAGAAGGAAAGATTTTCCCGGGATTCATAATATTATTTACATCAAAAACAGATTTTATGTTTTTCATAATTTCTATTTCTTTGGCTGTCCTTGTATACATCAGGTATGGCCTCTTAATCATTCCAACCCCATGTTCTGCAGAGATACTACCTTCAAATTTTGCTACAATCCTGTATAGGTGATGGTTAACTTCTTTGCAGAACTTAAGGAAATCACCTTTATCATAAGATTTTGGTTTTAGGATGCTGATATGGATATTCCCGTCGCCAATATGACCGAATAAAATGGTATCAAATTCCGGGTATTCATTATTAATAATATTTTGAATATCTTTAATAAATAGAGGTATTTGCGAAGGCTTGACAGAAATATCGTTTTTATAAGTTAGAAATACAGAAATTGCTTCAGTTATGTTTTCCCTGAAGCTCCAAAGTTCATTGTATTGTTTATTGTTCTGGCTAATAATACCCTCAACAATAATTCCACTCGTACTCAGAACATTGTATATTGATTCGGCTTTAATCAGTTGTTCCTCGGAACCACACTCAATATCAATTAAAAGATAGTAGGGGGAATTCTTTAATGGAAATTTTATTTTTGAAATAGTATTAATATGTTTTACAGCACTATTCGAAAAGAATTCAAATGCATTTAGTATAAAGTTGTTTCTGAATAAATTTAATATTTCAGAGGATTTAGATATATCTGATACTGATAATAATATGTTTACAGAGTCACGTGGCTTGTCAGTTAATTCTACTATCGCCTCACAAATAATACCTAGTGTACCTTCACTGCCAATAAAAAGATCTTTTAGATTATATCCAGTTGCATTTTTTGTAAGTCCCTTGTTGAGATCAAGTACATTTGCATTTCCTGTCACAACCCTGAGCCCTTTAATCCAGTTTTTTGTTAAACCGTATCTTATAACATGAACGCCCCCTGCATTTGTAGCTATATTTCCGCCGATCTGACTACTACCCTTTGATGACAGGTCTATTGGATAAAAGAGGTTGTGTTTTTCTGCATATTCCTGTATTTCCTGAGTTGTTACACCTGCTTCAACACTAAGAAGACGGTCTGTTTCGTTGAACTCAATTATTTTATTCATTTTATCAAGTGATATTACAAGTTCCCTATGGGAAGCCACTGCACCAGCACTGAGTCCGGTCCTTCCACCAGACGGGACTAAAGGGACCTTATGTTTATTAGCAAAAATTACAATATCTCTGATATTATTAATTGATTCGGGAAAAACAATAGCAAGAGGGTCGGGTATAAATTCCCTGGTCCAGTCAGTACCGTAGGTATTTAAGACTGATTCTTCGTCAGTGATTTTACAACTTACTGTATTTCTTAATTCCTGGAGTAAAGAAGAACTGTCCATAACAGAACTATATTAACAGCTTTCAAACACTTTAATCAGGTATTCGCCACTTTCTTTACTGAAATTAATGATTCTTACTATATCCTTATTGTCTAAATCTTCTTCAATGTTTCTGACTGTTCTCTTAATTGCGAGAGAATGGCCCGGATCTTCTTTTGCATGAACTTCTATAAATTTTGATGGGTAATCCAGTGGACTGGTTTTTGGGAATAAAATGCCGGAAACGTTTTCAAAAAGGTAAGAATGCCCTAAGATTCCCAAAGGATATTCATCTGCTTCTTTCTGAAGGAATTCATTGTACTCATCAATAAGGTCTTTATTATTTGATTCTAATGTCTCTTCACCAAGATCATTCAGGTCTTTTAACGCAATCTGTGCGTGTCCAAGTTCACCCTGGGCACAAAATTCAAATCTTTTACTTAGATATGGATTTGATTCAGAAGTATTTTCAGCTGCTTTATACACGGCTTTTTGGCTTAAATCTTCAATAAAATAGAATGTTTTCAGGAACTTTTTATAAATATCTAAAGTAATACTTCCACTTTGCAGAATTTGTACATTTTCGTTTTTTTCCAATATCTCCAGATAGTTCTGAACTTCATTGTCTAAACTGCATTCGAGATTGCTCATTTTTACCTCATTCTGTATAAAATCCAGACCATTATTATATAGCTTTATTTTATTCTGTAAATAATTTGATGAATTTAATAAATCTGGTAATAATATACGGTTTTCCGAGGAGAAATTGCGCCCGTAGCTCAACTGGACAGAGCGTTCGGCTACGGACCGGAAGGTTGGGGGTTCGACTCCCTCCGGGCGCAGTTAATTATTAGATAATCTAGATAATTAAGGTAAGTAAAATAATAAAATTTATATCAGAAGATATAGAAAAGTTCAGATTCAACAAAACTACCTACATATTTATTCTCTTCTTCCCTGTTTTACTAATTCTTAATTCTTTTTACTGGATGATCATAAATTATAAGAAAAGTTACATAGATATGATAGTAAGAGAACACTATCCGGTTGAATCAATCAGCCTTATTGTAATACTTGTTTCAATTATCATTGGAATTAAATTTATTTTATTGATGTACAGAAGGAATATTGAAAATTACAAGGTAATATTTGTAAGCCTTCTGGTATTGGGGCTTATTTTTGTAGGTTTGGAGGAGGTATCATGGGGACAATGGTTCTTTTATTTTAAATCACCAGAATATTTTAAAGAAACTAACCTTCAGCGTGAGACC
>JAUXJP010000206.1 GCA_030624695.1 Candidatus Dadabacteria bacterium
ATGTTCCCTGAATTCACTAATAATTGTTGAGGCCTTAAATGCAAATATTCCGGCATTCCAAAAATAGTTGCCACTATTTAAATATTCAATTGCTTTTTCTTTATTTGGCTTTTCTACAAACCTTTTTATTCTTAATCCACATTCTTCAATAGGTTCACCACCTTCTATATAACCGTATCCGGTTTCCGGAAATTGAGGCTTTATACCGAATGTAACAATAAATCCATCTTGGGCAAGCAGATCTGCCCTTTTAATAGCATCTTCTAAAGCCCTGGCATCTTCAATTACATGGTCAGCTGGAAAAACAAACACTAAAGCATCTTCAACTTCTGCAAGAATCTTTAATGTTCCGTATAGTATTGCAGGGGCAGTATTTCTTCCTAGTGGTTCTGTTATTATATTTTCATGTTTATCTATATTAATTTCCTTTAGATGACGTTTAACCTCAAATTTATGGCTATCCCCCACTACTACAGAAATATTTTCCTGCCCAAAGTGATGTAGTAATCTTTTAAATGTTGATTGTAGTAAAGAATCACTACCTATCAGGGTTGAAAATTGTTTAGGATATTCCTCACGTGAAATAGGCCAAAGCCTGGTACCGGAGCCTCCGGCGAGAATAATCGAATGTAATTTTAATTTACTCATATTATATTCCTGCTAATAATAAGTCTATACGCAATTTGTAAATGTTAATAATAATGATTTTAATTCTGATGTTCTTCCCTTAAAAGGTCAAAAACTGTCTTAACAGGATTAAATGTTATAAGTGGAACTTCAATAAACAGTGTAATCCAGTCTGCCATAGCCCCGTTCCATAGGCCTGGTAGTTCCAGTGCTTTTATTTCTTTTCCATCAATACTCTTTTTTGTAATAATACACGCATCATGATCTACAAAATTATTAAGATCAAACTTTTCTCCCTTGTAATCCCTCACACTGCACACAATATCCACCGGATTAAAATGAGTGGAAGAATTCCATATCTCTTTCTGCTTATTACTAGTCATATCAACCTGTACTGATTCTACGATTTGCTTAGTAATAAGGCCATCTTTATTTACCCAGAATGGCCCTCCGCCGGGCTCTCCCTGGTTCATGACAACGCCGCATACCCTTACAGGCCTGTTTAATATTTGCATCAACCATTCTGTACCGGTTTCTTCTTTTATTTCTATCTCTAGTTTGTCTGTACAGAACTGTTTTATTCTTTTTAATTTATCTTTATTTACGGATTCAAGCTCTAAAAGTATTTCATTAATCTGATTTTTAATTGATATTAGATATCCACCTAAAACTTTTTTATATTTTACAGTGTCATGCAAATACTTCTCTGTAGTAACATTGTCGATATTCTTAATGAAAATAATATCAGAATCAATTGCATTAAGATTTTCTATTAAAGCCCCATGTCCTGCTGGTCTAAATATCAATTCCCCTCGTTCATTCTTTACAGGATTGTTATTCATATCAACTGCAATAGTGTCAGTAGCAGGGTTCTGCACAGAGTAACTAAGGTTAAATTTAATATGATCCTTCTGGTAATCGAATAACTTTTCTTCAAGATATTCTTCTATATCTGTTTTATATTCAGATGGTACAGTAAAATCTATATTACAGTTTCCTGATTCATCACCGAGATATTCCCTTGCTTCTACAAGATGCTCTTCAAATGCAGTCCTGGAGGAATCTTTATATTTATGAAATTTTATAAGCCCTTTAGGAAGATTTGAATAGTTAAGTCCAGGTTCAAATAATAAGGATTCCAGGAGTTTCTTTATATCCATCGAATCACATATTGATTTCAACTCATCATAAAACGCTAACCTGTCCAGGTTCTGGGCTAACTTTTGAGAATATTCAAATTGGTTTAGGTCAGGTATTTTTCTATTTTCAACTTCTGAGTACTCTGTGAGAAGTTCTTTGAACATCCTTGAAGCAGCACCGGAGGCTGGAACAAATTTTGCTGCTTCAAGCAAATTAATTGCGCTGTTATACGTTTCAATAAATTTATTTTCATCATTTGTATCTAATCGTACTATCCCGTCACCAATAACTACAGGTCTTCTTAACTCAACCATAATATTGTCTTTATTAAACTGATACAGTTGCTGGTCAAGTGAATCCCTGCTTATCCGCCTGCCCAGGAGTTGTTTCTTAATTTGTTCAGATTTAAAGCTGTTTTCCATTACAGACAACAAGTTACTTAATTAAGTACGGTTGGAAAGTGGTTGGTAATTTCTGCTAAATTCTAAGTATTTAATAAATTGGATTATTCATACTAAATATTAATTTAGAGCAAAGTGCCGAAGTGAATATTAATTCTTCTTCGGCACTTTGTTAATTTAAATTATTAAATTTGAATGAAATTTACTGTACTTCTTCAACAGCAATTGCAAATGCTTCTATATACCTTGCATTTACATTATCGCCTACTTTAAGTTTTTCAAACCCTTCTATATTTTCAGGAACCGCTAAGGTAACTGATTTGCCCCTGGGGCCAGTTACGGTGACTTCCCTTGTTTCTCTATTAATTGCAGAAATCTGTGCAAGTGTTTCAACCATTTCCACGTTTACAATCTGTGGCTTTTGGCCCGGCTCCGAAACGGCTACCTGAGATGCAGTCTTATCTGTAAATTCCTCGCCAGGTTTAGCTAAAGTCATCAAAAGCCCGGTGTAAATCTCTGTTACGATTCTATCACCAGGACTTATCTCGGCAAAGTTCTTAACATCATCTGTTAGTTCAACTTCGTGGATGTTTCCATCAGGATCTTTTATGGTGATGCTTCTATCCTCTCTGTCAACAGCTACTACTGTTGCAGTAATCTTTGCTCCCTGCTCGATTAAAACACCCTTTCCAGGTCCAAGATATGTAGTTTGCGATGCATATTCAATACCTTTCCCTTCTGCAGCAGGTGCTGCAGTGTCTTTTGGAGCTTCCTTTGGTGCACATGCAAATATAAATAAAACTAAAAATACTGATATAAATAAATTTTTCATACAATTACTCCCTTTTTTAATAGAATTTTTTTCATTAAATTTATTTTATATGAATTAAAACCTGAATCCA